>NZ_QWJI01000005.1 GCF_004354815.1 Cardinium endosymbiont of Culicoides punctatus | reverse complement strand
GCAATCATGATAGTCATTGATAGCATAAATAAAGGTAACGCTTGGGCTAAGTAAAATCATATATTTGTACCACCACCGTTATTATAACCTTCAATCTTGACTTAACCAAACTTTTTTTATCATATTCTGATTATAAATCATAGTAGATCAATCATAAAAACAAGTCGTAAATTTCATGATTTTATTATCTAATAATCAGCTTATTTTTATTAAAATAGACTTCTTTTAAAAGCCATTCCATACTGAAATGCTCACATACGATATAGAGCAATCCACACCTATTTCGTAAATTAGTATAACGCTACATATCTGCAGAGATGGTAATGGTTTTATACCACATTGTAAAACTTCCTTAGAAAAAAGGGAAAAATTATGATCAAAAATATTCAAAAAGAAACACCTAACGCTTCTAGAAAACGTTCAACGCAAGATCTTCTTAACGCTTGTGATAGGAATCTACCTCCCCTACACAGAAAGGTATATATCGAAAGTTATGGCTGTCAAATGAATTTTTCTGATAGTGAAATTATTTCTGCTATCATGGAAAAGCAGGGTTTTACACTTACGAGCAGTTGCTCAGAAGCAGATCTCATTTTTATCAATACCTGTGCTATTAGAGATAAGGCTGAGCAGACCATTCGCAATAGATTATTAGATTTTAATCAACAAAAAATAAAACATCCCGACCTTATTATAGGTGTACTGGGTTGTATGGCAGAACGACTTAAAATACAACTACTAGAAGAAGAAAAAGTTGTAGATATAGTAGCAGGCCCCGATGCCTATAGAGACCTCCCAAGATTGATTCATCAAGTAGACCAGGGATATAAAGCCGTAAATACCTTCTTATCTAAAGAAGAGACCTATGCAGATATTGAACCCGTTCGACTCAACTCAAATGGTGTTACCGCCTTTATATCCATTATGAGGGGATGCAATAATATGTGCTCTTTTTGTATCGTTCCTTTTACCAGAGGACGCGAACGTAGCAGAGATCCTCACTCTATTGTTGAAGAGGCTAAAAAACTATTTGACAAAGGATATAAAGAAATTACACTTTTAGGACAAAATGTGGACTCCTATAATTGGACCCCAACAAATGCTACAGCGACTACAGTCATCCATAATAACCAAACGGTTCATTTCGCAAAATTACTGGCTATGGTTGCTGATATTGATCCAAGTTTTAGAGTTCGTTTCTCTACTTCACATCCTAAAGACATCACAGATGAAGTATTATATACCATCAAAGCCTATGACAATATTTGTAAACACATTCACCTACCTGTACAAAGTGGAAATAGTCGTATCTTAAAATTGATGAATCGTACCTATGATAGAGCATGGTATATTCAAAAAATAGATGCCATCAGAACTATTTTAGGGCCATCTTGTGCCATTTCATCTGATATGATTTCAGGATTTTGTTCTGAAACAGAAGAAGAACATACAGATACCCTTACCCTTATGGACTATGTAAAATATGACTTCTCTTTTATGTTTTACTATTCTGAGAGACCTGGCACATTAGCTGCCAGAAAATATCCAGATGATGTATCTGAGGAAATCAAAAGGCGCAGACTAAGTGAAATTATTGCCAAACAACGTGAACATGGCCTCTTTCGCAATCAACAGCATCTCCATCAAGTGCAGCAGGTATTAATTGAGAAAGACTCAAGAAAATCACCTGATTTTTTTCAGGGAAGAAATAGTCAAAACAAAATAGTTGTATTCCCAAAAGGAATACATCAAGTAGGAAGTTATGTAGATGTACACATCACAAATTGCAACGCAGCAACCCTCTTTGGGGAGGTTTGCTGATGACCTTACATATAATTGCTTATGAAAGAACGTCTTCAATATATCAAGCAACAATTTAATGTAATTGGTAACGCTCCATTATTAAATAGAGCTATTGAAATAGCTATGCAAGTAGCCTCTACCGATCTTTCTGTATTAATTACTGGTGAAAGTGGCACAGGTAAAGAATCTTTTTCAAAAATTATCCATTCCCTAAGTCCTTATCGCCATGGCAACTTTATAGCTATTAATTGTGGAGCCATCCCCGAAGGGACAATAGATTCTGAGCTTTTTGGACATGAAAAAGGATCATTTACAGGTGCCATAGAGGCTAGAAAAGGTTATTTTGAAGAAACCAATGGCGGTACTATTTTTTTAGATGAAATAGGTGAAATGCCCCTGGGTACACAAACCAGGTTATTGCGTGTCTTAGAATATGGGGAATATGTAAAGGTAGGTTCTTCTAAAGTAGAACAAGCCAAAGTACGTATCGTCGCAGCTACAAACGTAAACTTGCTTCATGCAATCAAAGATGGTAAATTCAGAGAAGATTTATACTATAGACTTAATACGGTACCTATTGCCATACCACCCCTCCGAGAACGAGGATTAGATATATTTATGTTATTTCATAAATTTTCGAGTGATTTTGCTACTAAATACCGTGCAAAACCACTGGAGTTAAATCCAGCAGCAAAAGAAATGCTATTACAGTACCCATTTCCTGGAAATATACGGCAACTAAAAAATATTGTAGAGCAAATCGCTCTGCTTGAAGGAGAAATTATAGTCACACCAGAAGTGCTTATAAGATACCTACCTAGAGAACACAGCCAGATGTTACCCGTACTATACGAAAATAGATTGTTGGAAAATAGCAATTCGTTGAACAAAGATTTTGTATACACTGCATTACTAGACTTAAAAAAAGATGTTAAGGAATTAAGAGAATTGATGTTTAATTTTGTTGGGTCTGGTTCTATAAAAAAATCTATAGTCCAAGAACATCCTCGTTTATTTGGTGTGCATAATCATCAAGAAGCTGAACACAAGGGTAGATATCTTTTAGATTTAGAGCAATCTTTTGAGGGAAATGGTGTACATGCCGAACCTGCTATCACATACAGCGAAAACCTTTCTATTGAAGCTAAAGAGCAAGAGTTAATCCGTAGATCACTCCAGAAAAATCATGGAAATCGAAAAAATACAGCCAACGACTTAGGTATTTCTGAAAGGACACTATACAGAAAAATTAAACAATATGATATTGAAGAACAAAACTTTAAAAAATAATATATACCTTATACTCAGTTCACTGTTGCTAAAGTCCTGTGGTCTTTTTAGTTTTTCAGGCGCAGCGCTATCATCAGACATAAAAACTTTTTCTATTGGATTCTATTCAGAGGTTTCTGATGGCCCAATGGATATGGCAAAAAGGTTTACAGAGGGACTAGAAACAAAAATATTACGTACTACTTCTTTAAGTAAAGAAACTACAGATGGAGATTTACAATACGAAGGAGGCATTAAATCTTTTTCATATACTACGACATTTAGCACTAAAAATGACAATAAAGAGGATAGTCAAGAAGTCCAACGTTTAACCATAACTATAGAAGTTTCTTATCACAATCCATCTGATGAAGAGGCCTCTTTTAAGAAAAAAATATTTTCATCTAGTGCTGACAAAGTTTCTGATACAGAAACAGAAGACGATCTGGTCAATAAAATCATTCAAAATTTAGTAGATGATATTTGTCATAAATCCATAGATAATTGGTAACATTTAAGTCATTTTGCTATGCAGGTTCAGAAACTAGTAAAATTATTGGAACAGCCAACAACGCTTTCGGCCAAAGATATACCTGTATTAGAAGCCCTTACAAAGGAATATCCTTACTTTTATTTAGCACATGCACTGCTTGCAAAAGCAGTGCATGTGCAAGAACATGATGCTGAACAGCCTGCAGTTCAAAGGGCTGCAACCTATGCCCCTAACCGTCAACATTTGCGGTACTGGCTTGAAGATAAACTTCCTCCTGCACCTCAACCTAACAAACCATATCAAAACAAGTTTTCTAAGGATGGACATACGATTCCTAACGACTACTTGCAGATCATTACAAAAAACAGATCTATAAAAAAAAGCACAAATGAAACCAGTATCAAACAATTTTCAATTATTGAGAATGCCCTAAATGGGAACTTACAATTTGATCCTTTTATAGATAATGAGCCACTAAAAGAAAAAAATATTGTAGATTTATCAGAAACCAAAACTACGCTAGATGATCGTTTTGCAACAGAAACGTTGGCAGGTATAATGGTTAAGCAAAAAAAACATAAACGGGCTATTGAAATTTATGAACATTTAATGTTAAAATATCCTGAGAAAAAATCGTATTTTGGTAATATAATTTCTAGTTTAAACGAAAATCTTTAACCATGTCTATATTCAAACTCATTACTGTACTTATTATCATCGTAGCCTTTCTATTAATTGGAGTCATTCTTCTACAAGAACCTAAAGACAGAGTAACACCTTCTGGTGGAGGGGCCCCTTCTGTACAACGTATAGGCATTAATCAAAAGGCTGATTTCTTAGAAAAAGCTACTTGGATACTAATAGGATTATTACTTTTTTTAACACTTTTATCTTCTCTCTTTCTTAAAGATGCACCAAAGCCATCTGTAATTGCCAGTCCCAATTTAGCTAAACTACAAGAACAAGTACATGATACCTTAACTCCAGAAAATGCTGATACCACTCAAAATGAACTGAATGCTAAAGAAACCTCATCTACTGAACCAAAGGACACAACAACAGATAATGGTAATCATACAACTGTTTCACAAGATTCGAAATCTACACCTACAACATCTGATTCCAGTAATCCGTCTTAAATTAAAATATGAAGCATAGAAGATTGCATTTTTTATTTCAACCTATTAATCTAAAACCTATGAACATAAAAAAATGTATTGCATCTATTTTTCTTATTGCCTTCTACTGCACTAGCCATCCATCTAAAGCGCTTGGCGTTGCAGCTGGCCCATCTGTAGGTATTGCAGGATTTTATTCTAGTTTTGATGCCAATATTCCAGGAAAAGATAAGATCACTATTTCCAACTGTGCAGTACCAATAGGCATGTTCTTGATGCTAGATGCTTTTCTTTATATTAGGTTCGATATCTTATTTGTACCAGATTGGTACAAATTACCAAATGATCGAGATGCTAAATTCTTCAAACATATTACCGTACCTATTACCCTTGGTATATCGTTATTGGATACCATCCGCCCACATTGTGGAATTATTTTTCAAAAATCTTTTTTAGATGATGATCTGTCCAATAAAATCAACTTTGTAAAAGAGTATAAAGAACATGCAACGGGCTATTTACTTGGCGTAGGGTTAGATTTAGGAAATTTTTTGATTGATCTTGACTTTAAAGGAAGTTTTTCATCCATACCTAAAAGCAACATCAATCATTTAGAAGATTACAACCCCAAACAAATTATTTTGAAGGTTGGCTATAATCTTGTTGGACTCATGAAAGGATAGTATATATTCTTTATTACAACATTATGTTAAAAATCGGAGATTGTAGTTTAGGTCCCTTTCCCCTTCTATTGGCCCCTATGGAAGATGTTAGTGATCCTCCATTTCGTGCTGTATGCAAAGAGCAGGGAGCAGACCTCATGTATACGGAGTTTATATCTTCAGAAGGCCTTATTCGAGATGCCGCCAAAAGCATAAAGAAATTAGAAATATATGACTATGAACGTCCCATTGGCATACAAATCTTTGGAGATGTAATAGAAGTGATGCGGGAAGCTGCTGCTATTGTAGAGAGAACAGAGCCCACCTTATTAGATATCAACTATGGTTGTCCCGTAAAGAATGTAGCCTGCAAAGGAGCTGGTGCTGGCATTCTTTTAGACCTACCTAAAATGCAGGCTATGGCTGCAGAAATTGTCAAACAAGTCTCTATTCCTGTTACGGTTAAAACACGTTTGGGGTGGGACCACCAGTCTATTAAAATTCTAGAAGTAGTACAACGACTGCAAGATGTAGGTGTGCAGGCCGTGACCATTCACGGAAGGACTAGACAACAAATGTACAAAGGAGAAGCAGACTGGAGCTATATTGCAGCAGTTAAAGCAGATCCCAATATACACATTCCCATCTTTGGCAATGGAGACATTGACAGCCCTGCTAAAGCAATAGCGTACAAAAATAAATATGGCGTAGATGGCATTATGATTGGTCGTGCGAGTATTGGCTATCCTTGGATTTTTAGAGAAATCAAGCATTACCACGAAACAGGCAAATTACTGCCCCCTCCTACCCTAGCAGAACGCATTGAAACTGTAAAAAAGCATTTAGCACATGCCATACAATGGAAAGGAGAACGTTTGGGCATTCTAGAAATGAGACGCCACTATGCCAATTATTTCAAAGGGCTACACGGTGTCAAAAGCTATCGAGCAAGTTTGGTAGAAGCACTCTCATATGTAGCAATATGTGATCTATTAGAAGAAATGATGCATACACAACAGCTAAATGAAATGGCTGAAGTATCAACTTTCCCACATTGAGTTATCGAATCGCCCAAGGTTCCCCCTAAGCACAACTAAAAACCAACTCAAATAGGCAACGCTTTATTGCATATTTGATGTAAGTTCATTAGCTTACTAGTAAGGAGCCACAGTTATTCCCGTTGTTGGTGATCCATCACATCACATGCAGCGTAAATACTATGCGTTCCTGCACATGCGCTCTTTTGTATATATCCATTTAGGCATGGTGGTGTAATAATTTTGCATAAGGATTGGTGCAAAGGATGTACAACACATACAAATTTGTTTATATACAAGGACTCAAGTGGAAACAGGCTAGATTGTTTTTTTAACATACTATGCCTATGGGTAGATACCTTCATAGAAGGTTATTAAGTTATTTTAATATAAATTTTCAATGATAATGAAATATATAAGCAAACTCATACATCATGTGTATACATCCATTTTATGGATTACGCTATGTTACGTTTTAGGCGCTTGTAGCAGGAGCTACACTTGGAGGAGGGCTGGCAACGCCTGTACCATTTAATGACACAGTAGCACTATCTAGTAATATAATTCCTACGGGAATTGATCCTAATCAAATATTTTTTCCTATAGTGGTAACTATAGGTAATGATAGTTCATTAGCAGATCTAGATTCCAATAATGTCGAAATTTCTTTTCCAGAAATGCATGAAATAGACCAAGCGATAGTGAATGGTTTTGTTGATCATCAGAAACTAAAAACAATTACCAACAAGGGAAATGCCATAAAAATGCCTATAGAAGAAATGCTTAAGGGGCTACCCATTGCTAGTATTACGTTTGCAGCTAACAGTGCCTCAAATCTTTTTGGTGCTGGGTGGAAGTATTGTTTTGGTAATATAAGAAAAAACAAGTATCCTTATTACAATTTTAGCCAAGATCATGCAGCACACTTAAATTTAGTCAAAGGTAGTACTTACCTTATTTTAATGTCTGTTGCCTTATATCTTGAGTTGCAACAGGGTTTTCAGCGTGCAGATTTATTAACCATCTGGTCTAATGCAGGCGTAAGCTTAATGACAGCTGGAGTACATCAATTAAATTTACGTAAAAAGAAACCGGCTACTAGTGGATGGCATGCTTTTTCCAATACAGCTTCTGCCATTGTTATTACCAGTGTTTCTCCTGATGCTCCTAATTATCATCCTAAAATGGTTTCTTCTTGGTTTGCAACATCTGATCAAATTGCAGCCTTTACAATGCGCATATGTAGTTATATCTGGCAAAGAAAATGGACTGAAGACCGGGTCAGGTATGAACAAGGAATGATAGTTAGAGATTTTTTTATTACTTCATTTTCTATAGTAGTGTCTTCACGAACAACCGCTCAGATTGTGTCCAATTCAGATTAGTTATTAAAACGAATCATCTTAAAGACCTGTTTCGTAAGTAGATGGAATAAAAATACAGCTATTTGTACATAATAGATAGCTTTTAAGTGAATTTTAGACCACTAAAGTGGGCCTAGTACTTACGCAACAGGTCTATATTCAGAATATTTAACACATTTTACCATGAAACACATTTGCAAGATAATCGCCTTTTCAGTCATGGTATGGATGATTACTGGCATAAGTACTTGTAGAAGCATTGCACATAAGGCACAAACTAAAATCCATAATAGAATAGAGCAAAAACGTATTGCATCTGATCTCAAATCAGCCATCAAAAAGGGAGATTATTCGAAAGTAAAAGAACTGTTTAGTAAGTATGATCCACATAAACACAAAAACATTGCAAATACAGAAATAAGGCTATGGCAATATACATGTCCTAATATAGATTACGTACAAGAATCTATTTTATATTTTGCTATTTTCTGTAGAAATGAGGCTAAAGAAAACAACAAAGACAAATACCTAAAAACTATTCAATTTTTATTAGAGCAAGGTGCAAATCCAGACTTGCCATGCAAACGTGTTTTTTCTAGTACCTCTTGTTATATAGACTCCTATCCTCTAACCATAGCAACTCGGGCACGCGATATATCAGTGGTAAAGCTATTGCTCACACATGGAGCAAATATTAACAACTTGGATAATCCAGAAGCTGATTATGGACAGATTTGTGGCAGCGCGCTCCATATAGCTATGGACTATGGTGATATACCTATTCTTGAGATCCTTTTAGCGCACAAAGATATAGACATAAACCAACCTATTAGAAAAGGTTGGTTGCCATTACAATCAGGTATAATCGGTTATAGATATAGATTTGGGCATGATAATAATAACCTAGAAGCAGTACGTTTACTATTAAAAGATAAGAGAACTGATGTCAATAAAAAAGATAATTATTTTCAACAAAATACTTCACTTGGTCTAGCAGTTGATTCGGGTCTTACAGACATGGTAAAAATATTATTAGAGCATCCAGATATAAAACTAGAACAAAAAAACCGTCACGGACGTACCCCACTTGCAGAAGCAGTACGTCGTAATTATGTAGAAATCGTAGCGTTGCTATTAAATCACGGAGCCAATCCAGAAGGTATTACAACAAAAAGTAATACTTTCTTTCCAAAACTAGGTTCTGAAAAACGCAAAAAAATAGAAGAACTTTTAGAGAAAGCAAAGCAAGAAAATGTATCAAAGTTAAGTTCTGAAAAACGAAAAGCAAGTCCCGATTTTAAAGAAAACGAAAAACCTAGTAAACGTATTCGTTAACATGAGTAATTTTTTTATGCTGCTTAACGCATTTTATTTATGAAACACATTTGCAAAATAATCACCTTTCTAGCCATAATATCGATGGTTACTGGGATAAGTACTTGTAGAAGCATTGCACATAAAACGCAAACTAAAATCCATAATAAAATAGAGCAAAAACGTATTGCATCTGACCTCAAATCAGCCATTAAAAAGGGAGATTATTCGAAAGTAAAAGAACTGTTTAATAAGTATGATGCATATAAACACAAAAACATTCCAAATACAGAAATAAGGCGATGGCAATATACATGTCCTAATATAGATTATGTACAAGAATCTATATTATATTTCGCTATTTTCTGTAGAAATGAGGCTAAAAAAAACAACAAAGATAAATACCTAAAAACTATTCAATTTTTATTAGAACAAGGTGCAAATCCCGACTTGCCATGCAAACGTGTTTTTTCTAATACCTCTTGTTATATAGACTCCTATCCTCTAACCATAGCAACTCGGGCACGCGATATATCAGTGGTAGAACTATTGCTCACACATGGAGCAAATATTAACAACTTGGATAATCCAGAAGCTGATTATGCACAAATTTGTGGCAGCGCGCTCCATATAGCTATGGACTATGGTGATATACCTATTCTTAAGCTCCTTCTAGCAAACAAAGATATAAACATAAATCAACCCATGAGAAAGGGTTGGTTACCATTACAATCAGGTATAGTCGGTTATAAATTTAGACGTGACCGTAATAGCTTAGAGGCAGTACGTTTATTATTAAGAGATAAGAGAACTGATGTCAATAAAAAAAAGGATTTTAAAGGAGAGAACTCACTTGGTCTAGCAGTTGAATGGGGTCTTACAGACATGGTAGAAATATTATTAGAGCATCCAGCTATAGATCTGGAACCCAAAAACCGTCACGGGCGTACCCCACTTGCAGAAGCGGTGCATGGTGGTCATGTAGAAATCGTAGCGTTGCTATTAAATCACGGAGCCAATCCAGAAGGTATTACAACAAAAAGTAATACTTTCTTTCCAAAACTAGGTTCCGTAAAACGCAACAAAGAAATAGAAGAACTTTTAGAGAAAGCAAAGCAAGAAAATGTGTCAAAGTTAAGTTCTGAAAAACGCAAAGCAAGTCCCGATTTTAAAGAAAACGAAAAACCTACTAAACGTATTCGTTCACATGGGTAATTTTTTTATGTTGCTTAACACATTTTATTTATGAAGCACATTTATAAAACAATCACATTTTTAGCCATGGTATGGATGATTACTGGTATAAGTACTTGTAGAAGCATTGCACATAAGACGCACACTAAGATCCATAATACAATAGAGCAGAAATGTATTGCATCTAATCTCAAATCAGCCATTAAAAAGGGAGATTACTCAAAAGTAAAAGAACTCTTTAATAAGTATGATGCACATAAACATAAAAGTATTGCAAATACAAAAATAAAGTTATGGCAAGATATAGGTAGTACTGACAATTACATGCAAGAATCTATTTTATATTTCGCTATTTTCTGTAGAAATGAGGATAAAGGAAACAACAAAGATACATACCTAAAAATTATTGAATTTTTACTGCAGCAAGGTGCGGATCCTAACGTACCACGAAAATTTTTAATGGTTATTCCATCTCAGTGTATTGACACCTATCCTCTAACCATAGCAACTCGGGCAGGTGATAAATCAGTGGTAAAGCTATTGCTCGCACATGGAGTAAATATCAACAATTTAGATGATTCTTATGCATCTGCTTACAGCAGCGCACTCCATGTAGCTATGAGAGATGGGAATATACCTATTCTTATGCTTCTTTTAGATTGCAAAGATATAGATGTCAATCAACTTGTTAGAAAAGGTCGGTTGCCATTGCAAGCAGGTATATTCGGTTATGAATTCAGACGTGACAGTAATAGCCTAGAGGCAGTACGTTTATTATTAAAACATGAGAGCATTGATGTCAATAACAAAGATGATACTTTTGAAAAAAACACTTCACTTGGTCTAGCCGTTGATAGGGGGCTTATAGATATAGTAAAAATATTATTAGAGCATCCAAATATATATCTGGAACCAAAAAATAGTTACGGACGTACTCCACTTGCAGAAGCAGTACGTCGTAATTATGTAGAAATCGTAGCGTTGCTATTAAATCACGGAGCCAATCCAGAAGGTATTACAACAAAAAGTAATACTTTCTTTCCAAAACTAGGTTCCGTAAAACGCAACAAAGAAATAGAAGAACTTTTAGAGAAAGCAAAGCAAAATCAGAAAAAAACAAAAGCATTCAAATATATTTTTGATCCTATTCATGTTACTAAAGAGGACGGAATATGTTCTATTTGTCATACTGGATTAGTGGATGCTAGTGAGTATAAACATGCAATAGCATTAAAATGCAAGCATAAATTTCACTTAGACTGTATATCTCAGTGGATTAAACCTAGTACAGAAACATGTCCACTTTGTCGAGCAAAGATTGAATAACTGGTAATGGTTTAATCCCCAACCGCCTAATTGAGTTAAGTAAAATACTATCTTATAGAGCATAAAAAAGTTCTAATCATTTAAATCATTAATAGTTAAAATAGACTAATTTTGTTTTGTAACAAAAACATGCCATCTTAGTATACCTATACATAAAATAATAGATAATGCCCATGAAAGAAATTATAAGTTTTGATTATGCTATCAAGTATCTTCTAAGGGATAAAAGCGACTATGATATAGTGGAAGGCTTTATTGCATATTTGATGTGAATTCATTACCTTCCTAGTAAGGAACCATAGTTATTCCCGTTGCTAGTGATCCATCACATCACATGCAGCGTAAATGCTATGCGTTCCTACACATGGGCTCTTTTGTATATGTCCATTTAGGCATGGTGGTGTAATAATTTGCATAAGGATTGGTACAAAGGATGTGCAATACATACGCATTTGTTTATATAGTAAGGAATCAGGTGGAAATAGGCTAAGTTATTTGACAGACTATGCCTATAGGTATATACCTTTACAAAAGGTTATTAAGTTGTTTTTTTATGCAAATTTTCAATGATAATGAAATATATAAGCAAACTCACACATTATGTGTATACATCCATTTTATGGATTACGCTATTTTACGCTTTAGGCGCTTGTAGCAGGAAGCAATCTACGCAACATATCAGATTAAAGAAACCGCTTGTAGAAGGAGCTACACTTGCGGCACCTATAAGCCAAGCATTGCCGCTATCCAATGACACAGTAGCACTATCTAATAATATAGTTCCCACGGGAATTGATCCTAATCAAGTATTTTTTCCTATAGTGGTAACCATACATAATGATAGTTTATTAGAAGATCTAAATTCCAATAATATCGAAATTTCTTTTCCAGAAATGCATGAAATAAAGCAGGCGATAGTTAATGATTCTATTGATTATCAGAAGCTTAAAGCTATTTCTACTAAAGATGATGTTCCTATAGGAACACTTATAGAAACCTCCGTAGAAAAAAGCTTGCCTGTTGCGAGCATAGCATTTGCAAAAGGTATTGCTATAAATGTCTTAGGTGCTGGGTTGAAGTATTGTTTTGGTAAAATAAGAACAGAAAAACCTCGTTATTATAGTTTTAGCAGAGATCATGCAACACACTTAAATTTAGTCAAGGCGGGTACTTACCTTATTTTAATGTCTGTTTCCTTATATCTTGAGTTGCAACAGGGTTTTCAGCGTGCAGATTTATTAACCACCTGGTCTAATGCAGGCATCAGCTTAATGACAGTTGGAGTACATATCTTACGTCACAAGACGAAGCCTCTGACTAGCAGTATATGGACTGCTTTTTTGAATGGAACTGCTGCCATTATTATTACCAGTGTTTCTCCTGATACACCTAATTATCATCCTAAAATAGTTTCTACTTGGTGTGCAACAGCTGATCAAATTTCGGCTTTTGCAGTGCGATTAGGAAAGTATTTCTATGCTTATGCTAAATCTGATAACAAGCAACCATACCGAATAGGAATGGTAGGTGCACATTTTTTGGTCACTTCGTTTTCTATAGCAATGTCTGCATGGACAACCGCCCAGATTTTGTCCAATTCAGACTAGTTATTAAAACGAATCATCTTAAAGACCTGTTTCGTAAGTAGATAGCATAAAAACACAGTTTTTCGTACATGGTGGATGGCTTTTAAGTGAATTTTAGCCCACTTCAGTGGGCCTAGTACTTACGCAACAGGCCTATATTCAGAATATTTAACGTACTTTATTTATGAAACACATTTGCAAAACAATCACCTTTTCAGCCATGATATGGATTACCACTGGTATAAGTACATGTACAAGCATTGCACACAATAGAAGTGTTAAAAGTACATCTATGAATACCCAATTAGAAAAAAAACAAACCATATCTCTTCCTAAAAAGGGCATTGAAGCCATTAAAATGGGAGATATGCGGCAAATAAAAGAATTTTTTGATTGTTATAATAGTAAAGATGATAAAAAAAGCATTGCAAATACAGAAATAAGGCTATGGCAAGATGCAAATAGTGATTCTATAGATTATATGCAAGAATCTATTTTATATCTCGCTATTTACCATAGAAATATAGCTAAAGGAAAGAATAAAGCTAAATACTTAGAAATTATTCAATTTTTATTGGATCAAGGTGCGAACCCTAACGTACCACGTAAACTTTTGATAGCTATTCCTCCTTTATGTATAGATACGCCTCTAACTACAGCAACTCGGGTACACGATGAGGATGTGGTAAAACTATTGCTAGAATATGGAACAAATGTGAACAATTTGGATAATACACCAGATTATTATGAAGAGGGTCCGGTCAGTGCGCTCCATGTAGCTATGTACAATGGTGATGTCCCTATTCTTAAGATCCTTTTAGCACGCAAAGATATAGATGTAAATCAACCTGTGAGAAAAGGCTGGCTTCCACTACAATCAGGCATAATCGGCTATGAATGCAGAGGTGATCGTAATAGTCTAGAGGCAGTACGTTTATTATTAAACGACAAGAGAACTGACGTCAATGAAAAAGAGAATTTTAAAGGAGAGACCTCACTTTGTCTAGCAGTTGAGCGCGGTCTTACAGACATGGTACAAATACTATTAGGACAAAAAGATATAAAATTAGAACCCAAAAACAGTTACGGACGTACCCCACTTGCAGAAGCAGTACGTCGTAATTATGTAGAAATCGTAGCGTTGCTATTAAATCATGGAGCCAATCCGGAAGGTATTACAACAAAAAGTAATACTTTCTTTCCAAAACTAGGTTCTGCAAAACGCAAAAAAATAGAAGCGCTTTTAGAAAAGGCAAAGCAAGAAAAACCTAGTAAACGTATTCGTTAACATAAGTAATTTTTGGTGGTGGTTAACACATTTTATCTATGAAAAACATTTGTAAAATAATCACCTTTTCAGCAATGGGTGGTGGTACAAATATATGATGGAATAAGTATTTGATCTTGAGTGTATTTTATGTCGTTTAATAAAAAGTGGTTAATTTTTTTAAGCAAACACATTACAGAAAGCTATTCTGAATGCTTCACTAACATAGATGTAGTAAATAATGGCTTTAACAAAGACAAAAAACAGAATTATTTATGCAAATAAAATCAATACAATATTCATTATCAAAACAAAAATATAAAATCTAGTTTGAGTAATTTAGTATCATATATTTGTACCACCACCTAATCTCTATTATTAAAGAAAACAACTTAAGTAATCAGGTCTAAAATATCATAAAATAATTTGATTTTCTGAAAATATACATAGAACAGCTAATGAGGCATTTACATGGGAAGTGTATCATGTCATATTTCATTCCTTGGTAAGTAGTGATATGATTTCCTGGTAGCCTTTTTCTTTGGCTATATCTAAGGGTGTTTTTCCTGAGGTGTTTTTTACATCTAGCTTCGCTCCTTTCTCTATAAGAAGATTAACTATATCTAAGTGACCCTTTACTGATGCACAATGAAGAGGAGTATCTTCATTTTCATTTTTTTCGTTTACATTCGCTCCTTTCTCTATAAGCAGATGAACTATATCTAAATGACCGTTTCCTGATGCAAAATGAAGAGGGGTGAAACCATTTTCATTTTTTTCGTTTACATTCGCTCCTTTCTCTATAAGCAGATTAACTATATCTAAGTGACTATTTCCTAATACACAATGAAAAGGAGTGAGACCATCTTCATTTTTTTCGTTTACATTCACTCCTTCTTCTATAAGTAAACTAGCTACAGATTTATGGTCATATCGTGATGCCAAATGAAGAGGAGTATCACCATCTTCATTTTTTTCGTTTACATTCGCTCCTTTCTCTATAAGCAGATTAACTACATCTAGGTGACCGAATACTGATGCACAATGAAGAGGAGTATCTCCATTTTCATTTTTTTCGTTTACATTCGCTCCTTTCTCTATAAGCAGATTAACTATATCTAAATGACCGTTTCCTGATGCAAAATGAAGAGGGGTGAAACCATTTTCATCTTTTTCATTTACATTAATACCAGGTATTTTTAATAGAAATTGTACGATTTCAACATGACCATTTTTAATTGACCAATGCAATAATCCTTTACTATGATCTGAACCAATCTGAATACCAGAAACGGATAATAGTGCCGAAATAATATCTGGATATTTTTCATCTATTATGGCATAATCAAGAGCAGTATTACCCGTGTAATCTTTAATATTTGCATCAATGCCATGTGCATTTAAAAGTATTTTTACTATTTCTAAATGACCTTTTGTAGCTGCTAGATGCAATGGTGTTATGCCAACATTATTTTTAGCATTCACATAAACTTCTCCAGCAGATAGCAGCTCTTTTACGATGGATATATGACCATTATCTGTGGCCAAATGGAGAGCTGTATTGTTATTACTATCTACATAATAAGATGGATCTCCTGATCTTATAAACAACGCCCTTAAACAGGTAATATGATCTGTCTGAAGTGCTAAGTCCAGTAAAGATATACCTCTAATCTTTTCTATGTATATCAACAGGAATACTGTGCCTATTCAGTATGGATTCTATACAATGCGCATGCTTGTTTATAATGGACCATCGAAGAAGTTTGTCCGGACTGCCATCCATACAATGGATGCAGGACACATTACCTCCGGATTCAACTAATAATTTTATAGCCTGCGCATGACCATAACGAAAAGCCAAACATAAAGAGGTATCATTAAAATTATCTTGATCATTGGGATCACTACCTTGTCTTAACAACGCTCTTATACAACTCGTGTGACCATTTATTGCGGACCAATGCAATGGTGTTTTACCTTCTACATCGGTCATACTTATAGAAGAGCCCTCCCTTAATAAGGTTTGTATTATAGACAAATAACCACGACTAGCTGCAATATGGATCGGTTGTATTTCATATGGTTCTATGAAGGCATCTATAGATGCATTATGAGAAATAAGTAAATCTATACAAGATTCTTGTTTTTTATAAACAGCTAGATGAAGAGGGGTAATACCTCCCAATTTTTCAATTTTTTTGTTTACATATTCAGGATGTTCCTCACAAAGACGCTTCAAAACAATCCGATTTCCAGACCAAGCAGCATAATGTAACGATAGTTCAGGTTTTAAATTGCCTGATTGAAAATAATACTCTAAGGATCCACCTAGTTTTTTTATCAATTGCTCCCATGCTGGCTCTGGTTTAACAAATGGATGGACATTGTCTCCTTGAGCATGAATAGGGTCTAAAGGCCTAGAAGAATCTACTCCATCAGAAAGTATCTCATGATGCTCAGATTTAGCATGATAATTATGATTTAACTTACTACAAGAAGTTATAAATAACGATATTGCTATACATATTATTTTAAATATGAAATAGCCGTATAGACACAAACGTCTGTTATAGACACACACTGTATGAATTCTTAATGCTATAAAATACAAATTTCCTATCCTTAATAAGGAAGATGTAAGGGACACAAAGGTGTATTTTGCATCCCTTTACCGAACAGATTAGTTTAATATGGGGAAGACAAAATGCTTGGTGTCGCAAACACAACGCATGATAGGAAATTTATGTAATAAAAACAAATTTTGTGTGTGTTTTAAAATATATCAGGACTTTCGCACTTTTAGTTGAAAACACTGTATATAGACTAGGCTATAAAACAGCAAGGTGTTAAATTTATTGATTATCAATATTATAACACATGTCCATATCTAAAAAGATAAGCACTATTATCTATTGTGCGAAAGTCCTGAATATGCTATTTTGTCTTTATTTAGGTCGTTTATATTCAAGTCTTAATATATAGAAACTTGCATTTTTGCCAGGCCGACTTACGCAATAGGTCTATATTTTAGGAGGTTTCTTATCAGTAAGGTATGGTTTTGCAGCATTCCAAGGAGCACTAACAACTGCCCCTAGCACTGTTCCAACGCTATGAACACCATTATCAGTCTTTTGTAACACTTCCTGGCCTTTTTTTCCAAGTTGTCTACCAGCATTGTTCATCCTCTGTCCTATTGAAACTTTATTTTTTTTAACAGTTTCATCACTACCAGACTCAAGACTACCAGATTCAAGACTAACTGTTTCCTCAATTTGGTCAGGATGCTGTTGGTCAGGATGCTGTTGGAAACTAGACTCCGAATTGTCACTATTTTTTTCCTTAGCATGATGGTTTTCTGAACCATGATTCATAGGAGCTTGATCTTGTATACTAGGATCATCATTGATTTCTCTTTTAGGAGGAATATCTTTAGTCTTTGGATAAAGAGTTGAGTTCGAGTTCCCAGTTTGGTTAAGACTAGCACTATCTGTTTTCTTGGCATGATTCTTTTCTAAACCATTCTTAGTTGGAACTTGATCTTCTCCACCAGTTTCATCATCACCTTCAGTAGTACTATCTTTAGTCTTACTACCTTGGTCTACATCTTTACTTTTACCTTCCGCTTTACTACCTTGACTGGTATTTTGATCACTATCCTTAGTTACAGCAGTCTTTGGTCCTTTTTCAATACCAGCAGACGCTTTGTTTTTAGAAGATTCTATGGTGCCATCTTGCTCCTCTTCTTTTTTTTCTGTATTGCCTTGTGCTTCTAGATTGTTTGCATTAGAACTAGGTGCCAGTTTTTGTTGCGTTTTAGGTATATTTTCGGAATCAGGTTTCATTGCTGGTCTATGGGATGATGAACAACTATATTCTGCTGTAGATATCAATGAAACGGACAAGCATACTAGGATTTGTTTAAGAATACGCATAATTTATTTTAAATTTAAAAGTTATAATTATAATTGGCTTAGCAATGTTTATTTTTTTATTTTGATAATCAGTTATTGTATATAAATATAGTCAACTAAAAATCAGCTCTACATTTTAGCTGGTTTTAAGCTAGCTATTGTTAAAACAATTTTTTAGTCTGCTCCCAAGCCCGTTTAAATACGTTCCCCTTTTTTCTAGTTCTTGGCGAACTGCCATTTTGCCCCCTATATTCACTCTGATTATCAGTTCCTTCAAAGTTACAATCATAATCAATGCTATCGCTATTTAGATTACCCTCAGATTGTGCTCTTGTAAATTGGAGACCTTCTTTGGATGTGGTAATTCCATTAGGAGCAGTATTTGCTCTTCTAAAAGACAGGCTATGATGAGAATTCTTTGGACTACCACGATTTGCTCCACTAGCATGATCATTACCATTATTATCAATTTCTTTGGTATTTTTATCAGGACGATCCGTATTGTTAAATTCAGTGCCTTTAGTAGCTTCACCATTACTTACCATATCACCTTGAATACGATTATCAGATACAGGTGTGGTATAAGTTGATTCTTTAGCATTAAAAGGTTCTTTGTTTTCAGATTCCCCATTTTCCGATTTTAAAGGCTTCTCAGTATCATCTTTTCTTTTTTCTTGCATTTTTACATTGGTTGTATCAGGATTGGGTACAAATGTCTTCCCTGTCTTATTGGGTTTATGCGAAGATGAACAAGATTCTGCTGTAGATATCAATGAAACGAGCAAACATACTAGCATTTGTTTGAGCATACACATAAATTTGTATTTAGATTAAAAAAAAGTCAACAGTACAGTTACAGATAAAAACAAAGAATGTACACATCTTATGTGTACTTAAGGAAGGTCTCTCTTTCTAAAAAAGCATAAAAGGTATTTCTAAGCGTTCTGTACATATAGAGCGCTAATAGCTCCTAATTATAGGAGTTTGTATCGGCCAAGTAATACACAAGGCATCATATTATGCTACTTACTAATTACTATACCGATCCCATTTTTAAATATTAGCAATATAATACGATTGCTAAGCATTTATTAACAACCAGTTATTACATTTTCGCTTTTCTATGTACTTTTTAAAACATAAGGAGTGTGTACTAAGACTGCTTCCATCAATAGCATTAAGGTGTGTGATCAGTATGCTCAATTACTAGAAAGATTAAAAAAATGAACTTTAGCGAAGTTGCTTTCACTTAAATTCCTACCACTTAAAATTCCTATTATAATTTTAAATACTTAAAATCAGCCTAACTCTATTAAACTAAAGTAGCCTTAATCATATAACTCGCTTTTTGTTTTTTTAGATCTTATTCGTTACAGGTTATTTCCATAACCAAAAAGATCATTATTAAGAACCATAGGATTCCCTTTTAATCCCTTTAAAGTAAGATGACTAGACTTCCACTTTTTTGTCCTCCATAACTTCATTGTAATGAAAAAATAACAATTTTACAACACTTTGACTTTTTATTGGGTAGTGGCATGATTACATGATGATAGGCTTTTCAACCCCAATCTTTTATTTTTTATTGTAAATGAATATTATAATTTCGGCTTGTTTGCATATTTTTGATGCATTTATGGTGAGGTATTCCGCATCGTTTTCTGTAATGTATTTGGCGGGGAAAATATTTATTAGAGAGATGGCAGGAGGAACTATGTTCAGTAAGCTTTCCCCCCAATAAGTAAACACATACAAAGAGAAACGTGATCCCGCTGGGATTCGAACCCAGGACCCTCTCCTTAAAAGGGAGATGCTCTACCAGCTGAGCTACGAGATCAACAGTAAGTAGTTACTCAACACTATATGTACGAAACATAGAATACAAATTTACTCATTTATTCAATAAAAACAAAATATGTTAACTACCACCGATATTTTTAAGACTGACCATCTAATATCTCTCCAGCTTGTAATTTTTGTGCATTGTCTGCAACACGTAGCGCTTCAATCATGCCCAATATTTCACCATCTAATATAGCATTTAGGTTATGTGCAGTATATCCAATACGATGATCTGTTGCACGTCCCTGAGGAAAGTTATATGTTCTAATCTTATCCCCCCTATTTCCACTCTTAACCATAGATTTACGCTCCATTCCAATAGCCTCTTGCTGCTTTTTTAGCTCTATATCATAGAGCCGAGAACGCAACACTTTTAAGGCCTTTTCGTAGTTTTTGATCTGGGATTTCTCATCTTGACAAGAAACAACCAATCCTGTAGGAATATGTGTTAAGCGTATGGCTGAATAGGTAGTATTTACAGACTGTCCACCTGGTCCTGACGAACAAAAGGTATCCTTGCGTATATCGTTATTTACGTCTAATTTCACTTCTACATCCTCTGCTTCTAGTAACACAGCAACACTAGCAGCTGAAGTGTGTATACGTCCCTGTGTTTCAGTGGCAGGAACCCGTTGTACACGATGTACACCAGATTCATACTTCATAAGACCATAGACATCTTCTCCAGTAATGGTACAAATGATTTCTTTATATCCTCCGGATGTTCCTTCTAAAATATCTACAACTGCAAAATCCCATTTCATTTTTTCTGCAAACCTCTTATACATTCTAAAAAGATCTCCAGTAAAAATAGCTGCTTCATCTCCACCAATACCAGCCCTAATTTCCAAAATAATGTTTTTGCTATCATTTGGATCATTGGGAATCAATGCATTACGCAAAGCTTCTTCCATTTCGTCCTTCTTTTCTAACGCAACAGCCAGTTCTTGTTTTGCCAGTTCACGAAATTCTTCCTCTTTTTCATTGTTTAATACCTCCTTTGCCTCTTTTATATGGTTTAACGTAAGTTCATAGCTGTCATACAAGGAAACAATTTTGGCGAGTTTTTTGTATTCTTTATTCAGTACAGAATAGGCCTTAATGTCATTAATACTATCTGGTTGCGCAATAGAGGCCTCTACTTCTTGGAATCTTTCTTTAATAATTTTTAATTTCTCAACCATGCTTTAATATGAAAATTAAACAAATTTTATTTAAATAATTTTATCTGATAAAAAATTAGATAAATAACTACAACATCAGCTTTTATTAGCAAGGCAAAGTAAATATAAGCATCAGAACTTAATTTTAATTCCATAATATGACCATACAGATGATCTTGGTGTTGTCTAAATAACCAATAAAAATTTCAATAACGGAACCTGCTATTTTTTTATGTCTGTATAATACATTATATTGCACCATTGCTCACTGGTGTGGGGATTGATGTTCCTTTTATAGTAGGGAATACAATGTAGTTGTGCTTGCTACTAGAAAAGATAGAAATAAGTATTTCTTTACAAGAAAGTTAAGGGGCCTGTAGCTCAGCTGGTTAGAGCGCTACACTGATAATGTAGAGGTCCGCGGTTCAAGTCCGCGCAGGCCCACGTAAAAGGTGGAATGCTATTTTTTAGATAATTATTTTTAACCAAAGCAGAAGAAGATCAATTGTATTTCGGTTTGTTTGCTTCTTTTATCCATCATATCTGTTTTTAACATATCATATATTATATTTTTTATTTTTTCGCTAACATGAAAACAAGCCATTTTATTAAGCAAGTATTAGCCGTTTCAGTAGGATTCTTTCTTTCCTTACTATTCTTATTTATCGTAACTATTTGGGGATTGGCTCAGTTGGTATCTAATAAAAGTGCGAAGCATGAAGTAAAAGAAAATTCGATTTTAGCGTTAAATATGGAAGGACGCATAGCTGAATTCACCCAAGAATCTTTATTGGGTTCTAATGCTGATAAGATTGACCTTTCCCTAGTAAAAGGAGCTATTCATAAAGCAGCAAATGACAATAACATCAAAGCCATTTATCTAAAATCATCTTATTGTTATGCGGGTTGGGCTGCCCTGGAGGAAATTAGAGACGCGCTATTATCGTTTAAAAAACAGGGGAAAACTATTATTGCCTATGGGGATGCTTACAGTCAAAAATCTTATTATTTAGCCTCTGTAGCTGATGAGATTATATTAAATCCTAGTGGTGGCTTAGAGTTTCAAGGACTTTCTGCTACTATTAGTTTCTACACTAAATTTTTTCAAAATATCTATGTCAACCCAATAATATTCCGTATCGGAGATTATAAGAGTGCTGTAGAGCCATTTTGTTTAAACAAAATGAGTGAGGAAAGTAAACAACAAACAAGAGATTATCTCACATCAATTTATACACATTTTTTAAAAAACATTAGTTTAGAAAGAAATATCAAGGTATGTGAACTCAAAAAATTTGCGGATAATCTTTCTGTGGTACTACCTACGGATGCACTGGGAAAAAATATGATTACCAAAATAGCCTACGAAACAGAAGCGAAAAAGTTGCTTGCAAAACAGTTCCATAAATCAGATAATGAGCTAAATGATAGGTATCTTATTAGCTATAAAAAGTATCTTCGCCCACATAAACAGTTAGATTCTCCTAATAATATAGCTGTTGTAGTGGCTGAAGGAGAGATTGTTGATGGGGTAAGTAGTTCAGGATTGGTTGGTTCTAGTGATTTTGTAAAGACCATCGCAAAGGTTAAAAAAGATCCAACCATAAAGGCAGTAGTACTAAGAATCAACTCACCAGGAGGAAGTGTACTAGCTTCGGATATCATCTGGAAATCAATAGAAGAGCTTAAAAAAGTTAAACCAGTAGTGGCTTCTATGTCTAGTGTGGTTGCTTCTGGTGGATATTATATTGCTACACCTTGTAATTATATTTTTGCACAACCCACAACACTTACAGGGTCAATTGGAATTTTTGCTATATTATTCGATGCAACAAAATTAATGGAAGGGATAGGTATTCAGCGGGATGTTGTTAAAACGGCTCCTTCTGCAGATTTTTTAAATCCTAGAACTTCTTGTTCTCAACAAGAAAAAAACTTAATCTATAAAATACTACAATCGAGCTATGACGATTTTTTACAAAAAGTCGCTCAAGGACGTGGGCTCTCTAAAGAACAAGTAACATCATTAGCTTCTGGGAAAATATATTCAGGAATAGCAGCACAAAAAAATAAATTAGTAGATGAACTAGGAGGAATAGAAGCGGCTATTGCGAAAGCTGCCGAATTAGCAAATTTGACAGGTACCTATGGTATTGACTATTTCCCTTATCCCAAAACAAAACTTGAACAATTGTTACAATATGCGAATAGTAACGTAAAAATAGATTTATTGTCTAGTTTGTATGAAGAATATCCAATGGTAAAGCAGATGCAAGCTATACCTAAACGTAAAGGTATTCAAGCTATTCTCCCCTATACAGTTGATATCGAATAGCTCTTGCTGAATATACCATGAGCAAAAATCCTCAAGGTATACATATACTCTCTGATATGTATTTATACAATAGGTAATAATACTTGATTTTTTAGATATGATTGTATTTAATAATTTTATAATCAATAAAAAATCGATATTTGGCTATTTTATAGCCTAGTATATACACAGTTTTTTAAATAGAAGTGAAAACGTCCTGTAGTAGTAAAAAACAGTCTTTGTATAATTATACGCGCTGATTTTCATATATTGAAGATTATACTTTCAGGCTCTTGTTATATATTAATAATTAACCTTTACATAAATATTTCTTATGGATATAACAAAACTATTCGGACAAATGGATCGTTTTCAGGAAAAAATGGAAAAAATGCAAGATCAGATCCATCAAATTCAAGTAACTCAGGAGACTGGTGCCGGATTGGTAAAAGCGACAGTAGGTGGTGATAAGCAATTGGTTTCTATTTCAGTAGATGAAATGCTCCTAAATAAAAAAGACCAAATAATGTTACAAGACCTTATAGTGGGTGCTGTAAACTTAGCGTTACGAGAGGTAGATGCAAAAACCCAAGAAATCATACACAAAAACGCTCTAGAGTCGTAGGTAGAAAGCATACACATCCTTAGTTAGTAAGCTCAAACCTTTATCTACCATGTCTAACCATAAGACACCACCAAGCTTGGCTATTGTGGTCTTGAATTATAATGGACTTTCTCTGCTAAAGCAATATTTACCCACATTACTACAGTATAGTGATGGCTATAAAGTAATATTGGTAGATAATGCCTCTACGGATGGTTCTGTAGCATATGTACAACGCCAATTCCCCGAAGTATCCTGTATTGTTCATAATACAAATTATGGTGTTGCAAAAGGTTATAATCTAGCACTAAAACAAATCCATACAACCTATTATCTGCTGTTGAATAATGATGTACTTGTTACAGCGTACTGGCTACAAGATATGCTTTCCCTTATGCAACAAAATAAAGGCATTGCCTTATGTCAGCCTAAAATCCTTTCTATGCAAAACCCTGATTATTTTGATTATGCTGGGGCTGCTGGTGGATTTATAGATAAGGATGGGTATCCTTTTTGTAGAGGAAGAATTTTTAACAGTATTGAAAAAGACAGGGGGCAATATAATGATACACGAACTATTTTTTGGGCTAGTGGTGCTTGTTTATTGGTACGGGCTCAAGCTTTTCATACTTTAGGTGGTTTTGATGAACTTTTTTTTGCCCACTTCGAAGAGATCGATTTATGTTTAAGGGCCCATGCTATGGGCTGGAAAGTGTATTATTGTGGTACTAGTACAGTTTATCATTGTGGTGGAGCTACTTTAACTTATACAAATCCCAAAAAAACGTATCTAAACTTTAGAAATAGAGCACTAATGCTATATAAGCATAAACATATGATTGGTGTTCCGAAACGTTTATTTTTAGATTTCATAGCTATGTTTAGCATATTTTTCATGGGCAAAACGAAAGATGCATGGGCTATTTGTAAAGCACAAATAGACTTTTTTAAAATGAAAAAAAATTACCAAGCACAACATCATGCTTGCTCTTTGCCCAATGTATATACAAAAAGCATTCTAGTGGATTTTTTTGTAAAAAGAAAAAAGTTATTTTGTGAACTTTCTTCAAATGCATTTACCTATTTAGTGATGGTATAAATATATGGTAAACTCCCCCAGGTATACTATGTTCTATATAAAACAATATTATTTTTACAGCTGATTTATAATGAACTATAAATTATACAGTAAAAATTTTGGTAGCATACTTGCTTATGTATTTGATTTCAATAATCATTTTTTATAAAAAAGGTGCCTGGGGAGTTACTATCTATTAATACAACTATAAGTGGGACGGAATGTGGGATAATAGTTAACCACCACCCGACTATTTAGTATAGAAAAATAAATACGCCTTTTCAGATGCTTTTATTGCAGCTGTTTCTTCTTTTCTTGTTACATTGCTATCATCGGATAAGTACCATTGACCACCTTTTTTTACATAAGCCACATAATGCCCCCCCTGCATACTTCCACCTTTATGAACTATAAAGCCACTTAATGTGTAATCGGTATCGTTTTTATCTGATTTAATGGTTATTGTTTTGGTTTCTGTTATATTATCATCTATTTTAGTTGATTTTTGAGGATCCGTTCGATCAATTCGAACATATAGCTTATCAGAGAAATTGATAAAAGTCGGATTTGCTTCTTTGATCATATCGCTAAACGAATTGTTCCAATTAGTAGGATGAAATTCAAGCACATAACCATTTACACCACCTGAAATACATTGTTCCAAAAAAAGTAGTTTTTCATTAAGTAGTTGAAAAAATTCATGAGCATCATGTTGTTCAGTAGAACGGATCATCTTTTCTAAAACAGACTCTTTTTCAGACAATTTTACTAATTCCTTTTTTAAGTCATCAACCTCCTTGCTACTGATACATTCCCTTTCTGGAGCATTTATTTTGGCAATCATTTCCTGGAGTGGACTATCTGGCACCTTGTCTGCATACAAAGCAGCAATAACTTGTAAAACGGCGTTCATATAGCAAGTATTGCCAACATTAGAAATTCCCCTAGGCCCTCCTTCAGGAGCCAGAGATGGAGGAGTATTATTATTTATATCTCTCGTACTCGTTGCAGACCATTCTGCCGAAACGGCTTTATCTCGCTCTTCTTCTGTAGACAGTGATGGCTCTGCTGGCACAGGTGTAGTTTTAACTGTAGACCTATTACAGGCGCATTCTGACATCCATAACATAGATGTTATAACACCTACTGACTGTATGATCCTTTTAGCGAGATCTATGAATTGCATAACCTATAATTTTAAATATTGAAATATTGTTAGATGCAAAGGTAAGTATTTTAACATTATGGAACAAAAAAATTTGTCTTAAAAAATCAGTCCAGTATAACTGCAATTATATAAGAAATAGGTATGTTTTTACCAATTTTGGAATAAAGAATCGACGAATTCTTGTGCATTAAAAGGTCTTAAATCCCCTATTTGTTCCCCTACTCCAATATATTTGATTGGAATAGAAAATTGATTCGCTATACCAAGTACTACACCCCCTTTAGAGGTTCCGTCTAGTTTGGTGATAACAATGCCTGTAACCTGTACCGCAGCAGTAAAAGCTTCTGCTTGGATAAAAGCATTTTGGCCTGTAGTACCATCTAATATAAGTAATATTTCTTGAGGTGCACCAGGAAGGCATTTTTGAATCGTTCGTTTGATTTTAGAAAGCTCATTCACAAGGTGGATTTTAGTATGTAGTCGACCTGCTGTGTCTATAATGATAACGTCTGCTTTCTGCTCGATTCCTCTTTGCACAGCTTCATGAGCAACAGAAGAAGGGTCGCTTTGCATGGCTCGTGCTATAACTGTTGCTCCTACACGATTACCCCAAATGGTAAGTTGTTCCACCGCAGCAGCACGAAAAGTATCTGCCGCTCCAAGTATAACCTTTTTACCTTGAGCTATAAACTGTGCAGCAAGTTTTCCAATAGTTGTTGTTTTACCTACACCATTAACGCCTACTACAAGAATTATATGTGGATGCACATCTGTGTCTCTGACTAGACATTCTAATTTAGGAGAAGTGGACAAAAGTTTTTTTACTTCAGTCTTTAATATTTGATCTAGTTCGTTGGTATTAATATACTTATCCTGTGCAACACGCTTTTCTATTGAGGTTATGATCTGCATTGTAGTAGCTATTCCAACATCTGAACTCAGAAGAAGCTCTTCTAATTTATCTAAAATATCACTATCAACAGTAGATTTACCAACAATAATTTTAGACAGTTTACTCCAGAAGGACTTTCCTGTTTTAGCAAGGTCCTTCTCTACATCCCCTTTCTCTTTTGGGCTAGAAGATTTAGAAAAAAAATTAAAAATATCCACGACCTTTTTTGATTTTTTCCATCATTGTTGGAATGAATAAACAATTTTATTAAACTATATAAAATTGCAGTTATCCGGAGTTCCTACAGTAATGATTTATATTAAGATCAAACATTGATTTAAAATAAAGATAAGACCACTCCACTGGACAAAATATGCAAGTAAAGAGATGCTTTGTACAATACAAGCATCAGCAAATAACTATAAAAACCAATAATTCCTCTGGATATACAAATTTTTACTTTTTAATGGTTTAAATGCCAAAAATATTTTAGCCTCCCCCTTCAAAAAACTTATTTATATTTCTTTGGATAAAAGTTCTTTCATTAATTCAGGTGCAATAATTTTACTTCGAAAAGTATAAGCACCTGTTTTTTCTGATTTTTTTGCTTGAATCAATTTAACCAATTTTTTTGTATCTCCTTTGGAAAGTGTTGCAACTACCTTTTTTGCCATAATGGTATGTAATTATTTAATTTCTTTGTGAACCGTATGACGTTTAAGTATAGGATTATACTTTTTTAACTCCATGCGTGCCGTAGTAGTAGTTCTGTTTTTTTCTGTACAGTATCGTGACATACCTCTCATGCCACTACTTTTGTGCTCTGTACATTCTAAAATCACTTGCACTCTTCCACCTTTTTTCTTTGCCATCTTTGTTTTAACGATTTTTTACAGTGTAGTACCCTTTTGGTTTAGACCAACCAATGATATTTCTTTGACAGAGTTCCTTGTTGTTTGGCTTCTTTTAAAACCGCACTAATACCTTTTTTGTTTATGGTACGGATAACAGAAGTACAGACTTTAAATGGAACCCAAATATCTTCTTCTGGAATATAAAAATTTTTCTTCTGCAAATTTGGATAAAACCACCTTTTGGTTTTATTATTTGCATGGGACACATTGTTTCCTACAATCGGCCTTTTCCCTGTTATATCACAAATTCTTGCCATGTTAAATATACCTTTTAAAATACCTACAAATATACTATAATTAATTCTTTCTTCAAAGTATGCTGTATGGACATCTATTTATATACATCTTGAATATGCGTAAATTATCAGAAAATAATTTTTATAAAAAATCCATACGCGTTTTTCTCGTTGTAAAGCAGAAACTTTTCCCAATCAGTCCTAATATGATGAAGTTCCTAATAAAAATTAAGGAATAATAACTTCTTTTATTCATCTAGCTTTAATACAGCCATAAAAGCCTCTTGTGGAACTTCCACTGATCCAACTTGTCGCATTCTTTTTTTCCCTTTTTTTTGTTTTTCTAAAAGCTTTCTTTTACGTGAGATATCTCCTCCATAGCATTTAGCAATTACGTTCTTTCGCAATGATTTGACAGTCTCTCTGGCAATTATTTTACTACCAATAGCTGCTTGAATACTAACTTCAAACATATGTCGAGGAATGATTTCTTTAAGTTTTTTACATAAGACCTTGCCACGGTCATAAGCATTGTTTCTATGAACAATGGCTGACAACGCATCTACTTTTTCATTGTGCAATAGAATATCTAATTTTACAAGATCAGACTCTATAAATCTAGATAATTCATAGTCTAACGAAGCATATCCTCGTGAGATGGTCTTCAGTTTATCAAAGAAATCGAATACTACTTCTGCTAAAGGTAGTTCAAAACTAAGTTCTACACGATCTGTTGTGAGGTATACCTGGTTTTTAAAAATACCCCTTCTGTCCATGCAGAGTTTTATAATGCCTCCCACAAATTCAGATTTCGTAATAATTTGTGCTAGAATAAGTGGCTCTTCAATCCGATCTACTATATTTAAGTCTGGCATTTCTGCAGGAGCTTGGATCTTTACCAATTGACCTTTGTTATCAATTACATGAAATTGTACCGATGGAACAGTAGTTATAATAGTGATATTGAATTCTTTTTCAAGACGTTCCTGGATAATTTCCATATGGAGCATGCCAAGGAAACCACATCGAAACCCAAAGCCCAAAGCAGCCGATGTTTCTGGCTCCCAGACAAGTGATGCATCATTTAACTTTAGTTTCTCCATGGAGTCTCTGAGTAGCTCATACTCCGTAGTATCTACTGGATATATTCCAGCAAAAACCATAGGCTTGACATCTTCAAATCCTTTAAGTGCCATGCCTGTAGCATGTCCAGCTTTATCTATATGTGTAATCGTATCCCCAACCTTTACCTCACTTGCATTTTTAATCCCAGCTATCATGTATCCTACATTTCCCGCTTCTATAAATAACTGGGGAACTTGTTGGAGTTTTAATACGCCGACTTCTTCTACCTTGTAGGTTACATCTGTACTAATAAATTTAATTTGATCTCCTGGTTTAATGGTTCCATTAAAAACCCTAAAATACACCTCTACTCCACGAAAAGTGTTGTAAACGGAGTCAAAAATCATAGATTGTAATGGCGCATTAACATCTCCTTTAGGTGCGGGTATGTGGGTAACGACTGCTTGTAGAATTTCACGAATCCCTATACCTTGCTTTGCACTGGCAGAGATAATGCTATCTCTATCACATCCTATCAATTCTACAATTTGGTCTTTGACATCTTCTGGCATCGCTCCAGGAAGATCTATCTTATTGAGTACAGGGATAATGGTCAGATTTTGTTCCAATGCGAGATACAAGTTGGAAATGGTTTGTGCTTCTACCCCCTGTGAGGCATCTATAACTAATAAGGCACCCTCACAAGCAGCAATAGATCGAGAAACTTCATAGGTAAAGTCGACATGTCCCGGCGTATCAATTAGGTTAAGTAAATAGGACTGGCCATCAAGAACATACTTCATCTGAATGGCATGGCTTTTGATCGTAATACCTCGCTCACGCTCTAAATCCATATTATCTAATACTTGATTTTTCTGCTCCCGTACACCAATGGTTTCGGTTAATTCTAGTAAACGATCTGCAAGGGTACTTTTCCCATGGTCAATGTGTGCAATTATGCAAAAATTTCTAATGTTTTTCATTAAATTCAGTCGCTGAAATCAGGAATCGCTTGACTCATTATAAGTTCAAATTACAATGTATTACTAATGTACGGAATTTGAAAAATATTACTCTAAATTTATCCTGAAATATCTTTATACAAAAATCAACTTGCTAAGTATGTGTTCATAAGTATTTACTTTGCTGCAAATTTTCTGCTCTCTTCAAAGCACATAGTTGTCTTTTGGAAATGAATGCAGTTCATTTTTTCGTTTAAAATTTTAGCATACAAGGTACAGTGAAAAAATTAGAAGATTTTATTATCTTTATGGTATCTTTTTGATAAAAAATTTAAATTAGTAGAGACCCAGACATGAATCATTTGATAAAATATGTTGAGACAGTATGTAATTCCAACCCAGCAGAAAAGTGTCCTGCTTTTTTTAAGGCGGGAGATACTGTTAATGTGCATGTAAAAATACAAGAAGGAAATAAAGTTCGTATCCAGCAATTTGAGGGGACAGTGATCCAACGTAGAAATCCTAACAGTAGCGGAGAAACATTTACAGTACGTAAGGTCTCTAAAGAAGTTGGTGTGGAACGTATCTTTCCTTTGTTCTCGCCTAACATAGAAAAAATAGAAGTAAAAAGAAGGGGATATGTACGTAGAGCTAGGATTTTTTATCTACGAGGCAAACAAGGTAAAGCCGCTCGTATCAAAGAGCTGAGGTAAAAAAAAATGGCAGTAAATAAGTTCTAATCTGGAATAATATTAATTATATGGTACTTAATTGGGTACTATGTAATTTGTTGCTAGAGCAGTTTGGAAAATATTTTATATATTTGTTTTACTTGTAAGTATTGATTAGCTTTTATACTACTAGTAGTATTGGCATATTTATATTATATTTTGCTTTTTAATAAAAAGTAATCTTCGGCCTCCTTAGCTCAATTGGCAGAGCAACTGATTTGTAATCAGTAGGTTGCTGGTTCGATTCCGGCAGGGGGCACTATTCCTACTCAGTGGTGGTTTTATTATATGATATGGTAAGCTTCCAAAGCTGACTCTTGCTATTTTCAAATGCATAATTTTATTAAATTTTAATACCCTATTCAGATCTTATTGCATAGCATCTAAATAACCTTCTGGGAGTTGTATAGTTATTTTTTTATGTTTTTCATCTGTTTTTATTATAAATTCCCTATGGTAGGGGACTAGCAATTCTTTATTCTGATAAGCAATGCCAAGTATATATTGATCCTGTACAGGATATATAGTCTCTACCTTACCCAGAGGGCCTAGTTGTGTATCATGGACTAAAAAGTCTATTAAAAAATCACAGGGGATAGAAGCATGCGCTGTTTTTATACATTCAGACTTAAGTGGTGTTGGAATAAACAATGGTAGGTTGCACAATGTATAAGCTACTGTTTTCGATCGAATTAAATCCAATTGTACAATTGCTTTACCCTCTTTAAAAGAAATATTGTTGATATGATAGGGAACTTTTATCTGTTCTCTCTCTACAAAGAATGCAGGCAGCTTTTTTAATACTGACTCATCTAGCTCATATAAAAATTTGGCTATAATTTCACCATTGATGCCAATTGGCTTTCCGAATGAGCCAATATGGAAGTACTGATCTCTTTGAATGGAATCGTAAAATAGTTGAATGGAAAATAAAGACATGTGTTAAAAAAATAAGGCCACCGGCAGGTGGTTTACAGTATAGTAAGTTTTATACATATATAATTAGCAATATTGCCTTCCTAAGAATATTGCATGGCTAAAATCAGAACCGATGCCTATTCTTTTAAAAGCTTCCGGAGTACTTTCCCAATAGGAGATTTAGGCAAACTATTGCGGAACTCAATATATTTAGGAATTTTATATCGAGTCATTTTTTCCTTACAGTAGTTTATAATTTCCTCTGCAGTGAGTGTTGCATCCTTTTTTACAATAAATACCTTTATAGCTTCTTTGAGTGTAATATCTTCTACGCCAATAGCACCGACCTCTAATACTTTAGGATGGCCTATTAAAACATGCTCTATCTCATTGGGATATACATTAAATCCAGAAACATTAATCATATCTTTTTTACGATCTACAATTGATATAAATCCATTTGCATCCATAATGGCAATGTCACCCGTTCTAAACCATCCATTGATAAAAGCCTGTTCTGTTTCCATTGGCTTTTGCCAATAAGATTGGGTTACCTGAGGACCTTTAACGAGTAACTCTCCTGCTACTCCGTAAGGTAACGCATCACCTTCTTCATTAGCTATTATTACAGATGTTTCTGGAAAAGGGATATGGTTTACCCCATTTATCATATCTGTAGAAACACCAGGAGAACATTCTGTAAGACCATATCCTTCTACGAGTTTACTACCAGTTAATCCCTCCCATTGTTCCTTAACAATGGCTTGTGTGCTCATGCCCCCTGCTACTGTAAGTTTCATAGTAGAAAAATCTAATTTTCTAAATTGCTCATTGGTTAATAGTTTTTCAAAAAGCGTATTGAGTCCTATTAAACAAGTCGGTTTATTTTTTTTTAATTCTTTTACAAATCTTGGAATATCTCTAGGATTTGTAATAAGTAAAGATTTTGCACCTATTTTAGCCATAGCAAATAGGCTGCCTAACCCTAAAATATGATAAAATGGAAGTGGGATAATGGTTCTCTCTACCCTTTCCTTTAATCTAAGACGCATTACAGGTTCTAGTTGTTGTAAGTTAGCTGTAATGTTCCCATGAGATAGAATAGCTGCTTTTGACACGCCAGTAGTACCACCAGTATATTGCAAAAAAGCTATATCTGAAGACTGTAAAGATACAGGAGAAAATATGGCTTTTCTACCTATCTCTAATGTTTGTTTAAAAGAGATTGCCTGTGGGAGATCATATGTAGGAATCAGTTTTTTAATATGTTTAATGGCAAAATTTAGCAACCTGCCTTTAACGGAACCAAGCATGTCACCTACCTTTGTAATAATAATCGTTTGTATAGATGTCTCTGGCAAGATTTTAGCCAGCTTGTAAGCAAAATTCTCTAATACAACAATAGCCCGTACACCAGCGTCTTTGAGCTGGTAAGCCATTTCATGAGGAGTATATTGTGGATTAATGTTTACAACTACTAAACCTGCACGTAATAGACCAAATACTACAATTGGGTATTGTAGTAGATTGGGTAATTGAATGGCAACATGTGTGCCAATTTCTAAATTGGTATATTGTTGTATATAAGCCGCAAAAGATTTTGAAAGTTTATCTACTGCATCAAAAGTAAGTATTTTACCCATGTTTTCACACATTGGCAAATCTCTATATTTTGAAAAAGTTTCTTCTATCATATGGACCAATGAGCTATATGCAGAAAAATCAATTTTTTGAAGCAGTGATTCAGGATAATGAGTAAGCCAAGGTTCCTTTTCCATAATAAATAGTTATTTTCTTTTTTTGTTACCGACACAATATAGCAATAATATTGTTGAATAAATTTATAATCACTAAAACTGGTTCCATGCCTAAGTAAAAAAATTGTATGGTAACTAAGGATTGTGTTTCATCTAGGCGAATAAAAATTAAGACAACAACTTAGGCTTAAATAATAGTAAATGAGCGTGTTTTTTGGGGTTTTATTCCTATTTTTATTTGTTTGGTATAACAAAAAGTCTGTAAACAATTCATAATAATGACACATTATACAACACTTTCTTTAAAGTAAATATATGTCAGGAAAAAAAACGAAACTTCCTGTAAATGTTCATATTCAAAATAGAAAAGCCCGTTTTGAATTTAGTTTTTTAGAGAGATATGTAGCTGGCATTGTTTTACAAGGGACAGAAATAAAGTCCATTCGAATGGGTAAAGCATCACTGCAAGAAGCATATTGTTACTTTAATCAATCTTCACTTTGCATAAAAGGCATGCATATTGATGCATATGTCCATGGTAATATCTATAACCATGAAGAGAAACGTGACCGAAAGTTGCTATTGCAAAAAAAAGAATTACAAAAGCTAATTAAAAGTCAAGCAAAAGGACTTACCATAATACCTTTGCAACTATTTATCAATCAAAGAGGGTTTGCTAAAGTAGAGATAGCCCTATCACGTGGAAAAAAAATCCATGATAAACGTCAGGCTATTAAAGAAAGAGACTTAGAACGTTCTGGTAGTAATCAGATAATTACATAATAATGCATTATAATTATTTTGTTAAATAATCCTTCAGCTAATGTAGCAAAAATAATTATTATACATTTTCTATTGTATTTCATATTTTTATAAAAAAATAAATATAGGACATGGCAAAAATGAATAAACATATCTATAACAGGTTCAGGTATATCTATGTCCTAAAAAGTATTATTCTATTATTATATCTTTGGCTACAATCTTGTAGTCATCCTGCTCGTAATATTAGTTTACATCTTGTGAATAAGATGAATAATTCCGCAGACTACAATATTACTTTAAAGCCATTGCAGCCAGTAGGTTCTTTTGGAGAAAAGATCCCTATCAATCTATTGGTTTTCTTTTGTTGCCATCACCCCATCAAAAGTGATTTAAAACCTGTAGCCAAGAACACAGGAAAGGAAGATGGAAGTCAATATGTATACTTGGAAACATCAACTATAACAAAGAAAAATCTAAAAATTAGAGTAAAAAATATAAAAATAAAAAGTAGAAATGGCTACTTGGAAACCTCAAGCGGAGAAAAACTTGAAAATGGGTTTGAATTTGGATGCACTGAAAACAAACATAAGTTGTTTTTTACTTGCTCCCAAGAAGACTTTGATGGTGATCTTAAGATAGAATTAAAAACTGTATTGGTTGAAAATGACAATGAAAGACCATTCACAAACAGAAAAACCAGTTGTACATTACGTATTCAAAAACCTTTCGATAAGGATGAATCTGAAGATGACGAACAATCACAGACCGATTTAAATAAGGAGAAAAAAACGTTAGAGCAAGCTTTAGCAGAGAGTCAGGAAAATCTTGAAAAAGTAATTCAAGAGAAAGAAATGTTAGAGAAAAAATTAGCAAAGGGTCAGGAAGATCTTGACATAGTGGTTCAAGAAGAAGGTAGTATTACAAGGAGCATTCGGTCATCTGAATGAGGAAATTAATAAGCAGGAGAAGGAAATTACGGAGCTGAAGGAGCAAATTGATAGACTTAGTAAACGGACAACCAACGCAAGGAAATTTATGAACGGAGTAATCTAGCATAATGTTGTGTAAGGCATGGTGGTTGGCCCACCGGAATCAGTTGATAGCAAGTCCTAAACAACTAAGCCGCATAATATTTTTGCAAATTTGATAAAAATTCCATAAAATGCTATATGCATTTGGTGAAACGGTTCTCTTAATGTAAGAGTTAGTAGCATGTGTTTATCCTTAGATCTTTGATTTAGCATTTATAAAGAATCTAGTCCTTATAGTTTATACTGAATGTGGAAATTAGTAATATTATGAATTGGTTTTTACGAAATTTTTCTGAAAAAGTAATGGAAATAGTTCAAATGAATATTAGTTCTAAATAAAGATTGTGTAGTCTTTTTAAGTCAAAAAAATGGATAGAGGAATCTTATAAATATTGATATTGGATAATAATTAAGATGGGAAAAAACGATGTGCTTGATATAGGCTCTTGGGATTTACATCAATTAGCAAGAGTCCTAGCAAATAATTCAAATGATCTTGAAAAGACATCTCTTATCCTAGAGGAAGCATATTTATTAGCAAGTAGTTTTGATTTTGATAAAAGTAAATTAAAAGGAGTCTTTTTACGTTGTCCAAAAGAATCCCTTCAAGTAGCTATTATTGCTGCCACTGAAATGTCTAAAGACATTTCAGTGGCTATAGCTGCAATCCTATCTCCCCCTTTTTTGTCTGGATTATTATCTAAAGAAACAATTGAAAGTCGATTTGGTTCAAGAACGTCTGCTATCTTAGAAGAGCTACGTTCCTTAAAGAACTGCAGAATTCATGATGATACCATTCGTAGTTACCCAACGCATCCTGATATAAACCTTCCCCACATCTTAGCTATTTTGTTACAAATTTGTGACATTATTCGTATAAAATGTAGTGGTGTTATATTAGAAAATTCTGATTTAGGACATAATTTATCAGATACGCAACTATTGCTTGAGTTAAAATACTTTTATATTCCTTTAGCCCATAGAATGCGGCTATATGATATACAAGCGAAACTAGCTGATTTCTGGTTAAAACATTCTGATACACTAAATTATTATGTAATTACTGCAAAACTTGGTATCACCAAATTACAAAGACAAAAAAGGCTAGAGTTGGTTTCCGAAGAGATTAAGTCTGCACTAAAAAATCGTAATGTTACCTTTAAGGTAAAAAATAGGGTTAAATCTGTTTATTCTATTTGGAATAAAATTCAAAGATTAAAGGTGGGATTTGAGCAAATATATGATCTTGCTGCCGTTAGAATTATTCTAACAAATATGGATGGTAAAACACGGGAACAAGAAAAAGTAGCTTGCTGGAAAGTTTTTACCATTATTAGTAAGCTTTATAAACCGATGTATCATGTTATGAGAGACTGGGTAAGTCTGCCAAGAGAAAGTGGCTATGAATCATTGCATCTTACACTTCAAACAAATCAAAAGGAACAATTAGAAGTCCAGATACGTACAGAACGCATGGATTACATAGCAGAATTTGGTAATGCTGCTCATTGGAAGTATAAATCTAATATTCAAAATATCTCCTAAAAAGAGAAGATCAAAAAATTGACTTTTCTTGGGCCTGTTATCAAGCTTTACATAGCGTTTATAACAGATTCAGGACTTTCGAAAAATAGATAATTGTGCTTGCATTTTTAGATATAGCCATATTTTATAATCCATATTCCGCACCACTTATATTTGTATTAATAGATAAATAAAGGACTTTCGCAAAGTATTGAATAATTAATATGTAGTTATAGTTACTAACTGCAACTTATTTTATTCAACCATGAAAGTTACTACACAAATCCATGGTCAAATAATTAAAAATTTATGTTTTTTAGTGCGGAATGTCAGATTAATCCTTTTATTTTTTTTAAACATGCATTTTTTATAGCTCGATATATCTTAATGAGCTATATGTAGGCAGTAATAGAGAAGACTACATCAATGATACCTGTAGCAGGTGTACACTGCCTCCCATGAAGACGCATTTTAATCAGATCTGTCACCAATTTGTCTAAAACAGATTTAGATAAGCTTAAAAAGCAAATCTAGTTATCAGCTTATTCAAAACAAATTTGATGAATCATTTGGCTCATTTGCTTTACTAGAACGGATTACAGTAGTAACATGCTCTGGTTGCATAGCAGAAGATGTAATGCCACAATCGGAAAATTTTGTATACTGCCCCATAAATTGTAACTGCACATTATCTAATGAACCATTTCGGTGTTTTGCAATAATAACTTCAGCAAGACCATGTGTAGGGTTACCAGACTCATCTTCTGTTAAACCATAATATTCTGGCCTGTATAAAAATAAAACGAGATCAGCATCTTGCTCGATAGAACCCGATTCTCGAAGATCAGAGAGTTGGGGCCGTTTGCTTCCACCACGTGTTTCTACAGCTCGACTCAATTGAGAAAGTGCTATAACAGCAATGTCTAACTCCTTAGCTATACTCTTAAGTGCACGGGAAATAGAAGCAATTTCTTGTTCGCGATTACCTCCTCCTACTTTGGCGGAATCACCTGACATAAGTTGCAAATAATCAATGACAACCAATTGAATATTGTGTTTTGCTTTGAGCCTTCGGCATTTAGCACGTAATTCAAAAATAGAGAGCGCTGGTGTATCGTCTACATAGATGGGGGAATTTGAAAGCTCTGCCGTTTTGTGTAACAACTGTTCCCACTCATGATCCATTAATTTACCCTGTTTTATTTTTTCACTAGATAACTCTGCTTCAGCAGAAACCAATCGGTTTACGAGCTGAAGCGCCCCCATTTCTAAAGAAAAAATGGCTACAGGTGTTTTGTGATCTACTGCTGCATTACGCAAAGCAGAGAGTATAAAAGCTGTTTTTCCCATCCCAGGCCTAGCTGCAATAATAATCAAGTCAAACTTTTGCCAACCAGATGTAATCCGGTCTAGTGCTGTGAACCCACTCGGAATACCTGTAAGACCATCGGCACGTGCACGTCTACTGGACAAATTATCGAAAGCTTCTACCAATAATGAGCGCATATCTACATACCCTTTGCGGACATTATCGTCGGAAACTTCAAAGAGCGCTTGCTCTGTACGGTCCAAAACATTAAATACATCCATAGTGGGATCATATGCATTTTTCTGAACCGAAGTGGAAATCTCTATTAGTTTTCTTCGAATAGCATATTCAATAATTGCTCGAGCATGAAATTCAATGTTTGCAGAGGAACTGACACGGGTAGTTAGATAACTTACGTAATAACTTCCTCCTACCTCGGACAATTTACCAACTTTACGAAGTTGATTAACCACTGTAAGCATGTCTATAGGTTCAGCATCATGAAAAAGCTGAACAATAGCCCGATATATTTCCTGATGTGCCTCTTTATAGAAACTGTTGGGCTTTAACAGGTCTATTACACTGACCACAGCCTCTTTTTCCAACATTAATGCACCCAAAACGCCTTCTTCTAAATCTAGAGCGTGGGGGGGATACTTTGCATGAGCAGCAAAGTTGTCAGATTTGAGAAAAGCTGCCGTAGCTGGTTCCGTGTCTGGGTTCTGTGTATAAATTGCCATAACACAAGTATACGATTTTTTAAATTAGGATTATTGTAATCCTATAGCCAACCAACTTATATATTCTTGAAATGAATAAAAAATAAAATTTCTATATATGCTAAATATAAATGAGTGGCTACATACTACTTAACCTTACTTACTCTAGATAAAGCCCTAAGCTTCATTTCTTTAACCATATTTGCCAAACCGCTAGCTCGTTGAAAGCCTACAAGTCCATGCAGATCGATTACTTCTATAAAGTAGAGTTGCACTTCTGCAATGGCTTGTACAGGTTGCCCCGAAAGCACTTTAATCAAAAGGCTAATTAATCCTTTGGTAATAGCGGTATTACTATCTGCTTGAAAGAAAAGTAATCCATTCATCTCCGTATCAACCAACCATACTTTAGACATACATCCTTGTACCAAGTAGTTATCCACTTTGTATACTAGATCCATAGGTGCCAATGTTTCGCCTAAGTCAATAAGATAATCCAGCATCGTTTCTCTATCATCAGATAAGGTAGCAAATGCATCTATGATTTCATCTTGATGTTGCTTAATAGTCTTATGTTGTATCTTTACCATATTAGTAGCGCATTTTATGTGTAATTTGTCGCAATGCTTCTAAAAATAGATCTATTTCTTCAATGGTATTGTATAAAGCAAAAGAAATGCGCACGACTCCTTCTATACCTAGTCGTTGCATAAGTGGCTGTGTACAACAATGACCTGTACGTACAGCAATGCCTTTGGCATCTAATAATAGCCCTACATCTAAGTGATGCATGCCTCTGATATTGAAAGCAATAATACCTATTTTTTTGGCAGCTGTGCCAACCAACTCTATTTTTGGAATATGGATTAAACCAGCCAATGCATAACATAACAAGGATTCTTCATGCGCAGTCAACTTAGCATAACCTATACTTGATACAAATTTTATTGATTCTGAAAAAGAAATAATAGCAGATAAAGGAAGCGTTCCTACTTCAAATTTATAAGGAGCATCTTGATAAACAGCTTCTGTTAATGTAACCCGTTTTACACCTCCTCCTCCAGTTTTATAGGGAGGCATTTGCTCTAACCATTTTTTCTTCCCATACAAAAAACCTAATCCGGTAAGACCATAAAGCTTATGTGCTGAGAAAACAAAAAAGTCGCAATCTAAGTCAACAACGTTAACAGGTAAGTGAGCCACTGCTTGAGCACCATCAATTACAACAACAGCTCCTTCTTGATGCGCCTTATCTATAAGATATTTAATAGGATTAATTGTCCCTAATGTATTAGAAACATAACTTAGTGCAACTATTTTGGTACGTGTAGTAATTAATTTGTCTAAATCCGTTAAATCTAACTGACCAATATCATCTATAGGAATGAACTTTAAAATGGCCTGCTTTTTTCTACAAAGCTCTTGCCAAGGAATTAGGTTGGCATGGTGTTCCATTTCAGAAATCAAAATTTCATCTCCCCTACTCACTTCCATTTCCCCATATGTTGCAGCAATGAGATTAATACTTTCCGTAGTGCCAGAGGTAAACACAATACTTTCCCCATCTGGAGCATGAATAAATTTTTGTACCGCAAGACGCGTTTGTTCTACAGCCATGGCAGAACGGGTAGCTAAGGCATGCATACCACGATGAACATTGGCATTATCTTGCTCATAAAAATGCTGTGCACTTTGTATAACAGAAAGTGGCTTATGGGTAGTAGCCGCATTATCAAAATAGATCAATGATCTACCATAAACTTGCTGATGTAGTGCAGGAAAAAAGGTCCTAATTTGTTCTATATCTAAAGGATGCGTACTAGCAAACATGATTTAAATGGCTATTTCAGTCTTATCGAAGATACTACAATTTTAGAAGCTTTTCTATGAATTTATCAAATAGGTAGTTTTTTAGTTCAGGTATAGTTACTTGATTAATAATTTCTGTACCAAATGCCTCTAATAGTAATTTTTTAGCCAACGGTTCTGATATGCCACGTGTTTGTAAATAAAATAACTGTTCCCTATCTAACTGCCCAGAAGTTGCACCATGGGTGCACTTGACATCATCTGCATAAATTTCTAATTGTGGTTTTACAAAATGATTGGCTTTATTAGATAAAACAATGGCATTATTATTTTGATAGGCATTGGTTTTCTGAGCTTCTGGTGTAAGATAAATTTTTCCATTAAAAGCCCCTATAGACTGACCGCTCAGTATGCCTTTATAGTGTTGTTTGCTTAAACTGTATGGTCTACTGTGTATAACCTGAACATGATGGTCAACTTTCTCTTTTGCACCAAGTCCATACAGACCGTACAACATCGTTGTAGCATGACTTCCTCTAATATGAGCAGTAAGATTCATACGTAACATAGTAGATCCAAAAGTAAAGGTATGATGGACAAATGTGCTGTGGTCTTGTTGCTTACAATAGATATTATTTACATGATGGAATGATGGATACTCGGTATGTAGTGTATGATATGATAGCTCCCCTCCTTCTGCTAGCTGAATATAGGTTAAGTTGTTTACGAAACTATGGAGATCATCTTTACATGAATACCAGTTTTCTACAATTTCCACTTGGCTTTTTTTACCTACTTTCAGTATAAATCGTGGTACTACATGGGGAGCAGACGCTGTTATAATATGTTCAATAAAAATAGTTTGTTTTTGCTGAACATGGTCCGCAATTTTTAATAGGTAGGTTTCATGAGACAACATAGTACCAAGCATCATAAATATATCATCACTTGATGCAAGGTCAGCTCTACAACTTTCTAGTATCTCTTGTTGTTCTACCAAAGGAAGTTCTCTCAATTTGCGCAACTGTACATCTTGGCAAATAGGATCAAAACTAGATTGCTCTTGAGACCATAATCCATTTATAAAAGTTAATGTGTTTTTCTTTACTGTACTCTGCCCACAAGAAGATATTGTTGTTGGTTGAGAAAAAATTTCTGTAGTGGGTATACTGATGTTGTAATCTTGGCCAGTAAGCTGTCTAAGTATTTCTATAAGCGCTATATACTTATAGTTTTCTTTTTGAGCTTCTACAAAATCGTGGTTATAGAGTTTTTTAAAAGCAATGAAACGATCTGAATACAAAGGATCTGTAAGAGGTAATGTTTTTAATGCTTGATCTAACCAATTTGTAAATACATTCATAACTGTTTGATTAGATTGTTTGCGTGATCCACCCATATCCCTCTTTTTCCAACCTTTTAGCAAGCGCTCCATCACCAGACGCTATAATTCTGCCATCGTAAAAGACATGCACAAAGTCTGGCACAACGTAATCTAATAATCTTTGATAATGGGTAATCAATACCATAGCATTTATTGTGCTACGCAACTTATTAATACCATGGGATACGGTCTTTAATGCATCAATGTCTAGACCAGAATCTGTTTCATCTAAAATGGATAAACAAGGATCTAGCATAGCCATTTGTAAGATTTCATTTCTTTTTTTCTCTCCTCCAGAAAAACCTTCATTTATGGAACGTTGTACCAATGATTGATCCATATTAACAAGTGCCATTTTTTCTTTTAAAAGCGCTAAAAAAGCAACTGCGTTGAGTGGCTCTACTTCTTTTTGCTTTCTTATTTGATTAATAGCTGTTTTTAGGAAATTAGTTGTCGTTACGCCTGGAATTTCCACGGGATACTGAAAAGCCAAAAAAAGGCCTAATGCTGCTCTAGCTTCTGGTGTCAAGGCCAATAAATCTTGGCCAAGGAAAGTAACACTTCCTTGCGTAACTTCATAACCCTCTCTTCCAGCTAGAACAGCCGCTAGTGTACTTTTCCCAGCTCCATTGGGTCCCATAATAGCATGTAGTTGTCCAGGATGTATTTGAAGGTTTACACCATTGAGTACTTTTTTATCCCCTACATTTACATGTAAATCTTCTATTGTAAGCATGGTAGAATTTCTTAAGTTGAGGTTAATATGACTATAATTTATTTTCCACAAAAAGCTGTGTAGTACTTTATCAAGCCACTTTACATATAGTTTTTTAATACTAAAGATCTTTGAAAATACATACACAAACGTATGTATGCTATTTTTATTGATTTGATCAAACAAAAATAAAAATACAATTTTTTTTATAGTTTGGGTTAACTTAACATGTACGTTCTTGATCTATAATTAAAATAATTAGGTGGTGGTACAAATATATGATTTTACTTAGCCCAAGCGTTACCTTTATTTATGCTATCAATGACTATCATGATTGC
>NZ_QWJI01000004.1 GCF_004354815.1 Cardinium endosymbiont of Culicoides punctatus | reverse complement strand
CTATACAATTATAAAAATTATTAGTAATCAATTATAAAATAATTGTAAGATTTGCATTTTTTGGTGCGGAATGTGGGTTTTAATCTACTTCAGTGGGCCGAGGACTTACGCAACAGGGCTATTAGTTAGTAAATCCTTTGTGTTCTTGGCTATACTCAGTGCCGACTAAGTAAGGGCATTGCGGCAGCAGGCTTACGCAACAGGGCTACTAATGATGGGTACCTAGACTGCACCTTTATTCTTTTCAATAGGGTAGAAAAATGTGTTTCCAACAAATTTTTAATATTTGGATCTGTTGCTAAGTCAATTGCTCGCATGTCATCCTTGTTCTTAGTCCAGATATTGGCACCGTTGTCTAATAACACTTTCACAAACTCTTCTTGGTTTGATATTGCTGCAAGATGAAGTAGTGTATTCCCTTTACTTTCATCAGAGTAGTTTACAATATCGGTTGTAATAGAAGGATCATTAGCATTAAGACGCTGAATTAAAGATAACACCTTTTGAAAAGGGGCTATCTCTCCCTTTTTTATTAGTTCTCTAAGAGCACTATTTAAGTGCTTTAGTAGTAAATTATAAGTATGCTGATTTGTATTTTTTTTTGCTAGCAAAACTGGGGTATTCCCCTGATAATCCTTCTTAAACATCATATCTGGACATTGAAACTCCAAGAAAAATGAGTTAATAAGCTTTTCGAGATCTCCACTTGCCATATTTGTCATATTTACCATATGATGAAGCAGTGTCCAACCTTTATTATCTACATCATTATAACTATATTGACGCAATATGCTGTTAGAATTACCTAATCGATTACTCCGCATATCAAAGTTAATAGTCTTAGGTTTTTTCTGGCTAAGATCAATAGGTAGACCGTTTACCTGATGACTCTGATCATACTTTCGTTTTATATTATTTATATTATTTAGTTTACCACAAGAAACTGCAAGTAGCATCAAACAAGTATAGACTATTTGTGTGCATTTGATAAAAAAAATGGTTACTTTATTATTGTTCATAATCATTAAATCTTCAATGTAAAAATTTTGAATAATCCCGAACTGAAACTATAATAAACACATTTCATGTGTACAAATATAGAATTTTTTTATAAAAAAAATACATAATCATACCTAGCACTAGACAATTTTATATACTATAAGTCATGTTCTGTTTGGGAAGCTATTTTTTTATGTGTAAAAATCAATAGAAAAAATAAAATAATGTGATAAAAAATTGTAATATTCTAACCTAGCATGTTACAATTATTGCTCTTTGTTATATTACACTGGACTGATTTTTTAGGACTCACTATTCTAGAAATAACACTTCTGGATACCCTACCTCTACCAGTGTTAAACCATGTGGAGGAGCTAAGGTAATTATAGGTCGTTTGAGCGGTTTTTCCAAGATCATTTTTTTTAGAACACTTAAACTCATTTTGCCAGTTCCTACTTTAAGCATCGTGCTTACAATGGTTCTAACCATACCATATAAAAAACGATCTGCCTTAATACGAAATACGAGTTGAGAGCCCTTTTGGACCCAAGCAGCCTCTTGTATATCACATACAAAATGTTGTACTTGATGGGTTATCTTGCTAAAAAATTCAAAATCGGTCTTCAGGCAAAAAAGTGCTGCTGCTTGATTTAATAATTCCAATGGAGGTAAGTGGTGCAACCAGCTAGCTGTATATCCACAAAATGGATCTTTGTTCACATTGATGGTGTACTCATATATCCTATAAGAAGCATCAAAACGGGCATGTGCATCATCTACCACTGGACGAATAGTCGTAATGCTAATATCTGATGGAAGCATCCTATTAAGCCTATATAATAGATTAGAGGTATCTAAGGTAGGGGTTACATCAAAATGAGCAACTTGTTGTTTGGCATGTACACCTTTGTCTGTTCTACCACTTCCATAGAGATGAATAGGCTCGGATAATATCTTGCTTAATAATTCTTGTAGAATGCCCTGCACAGAAATCGCATTTTTCTGTATCTGCCAGCCGCTATATACCCGCCCAATATAAGAGACATATATAAAATAACGCATTCAATATCTGTGTATAAGATTAAAATACAATGCACTATTTTCCTCAGAAGCATGTTGAAAGATCATTTTTGCAATAAAAATACTCATAATTACGTAATTTAATTAAATTTTGCCTAAATTTAATTTATAATTAAATATTATGGTCTAATCGTAGATGTCGTAGATATTTGTTACCTCCTACTTTAAAAGTATTAGGAAATATAGTTTATCAAAGAACCTTGTTTTTAACCATAAAAAACCATGAATCTTCCAGAAAGTCTACTCATTGCTGGTTCTTTTTTACTTTTCTTAAGTATAGTAACTACTAGACTATCTACTAGACTGGGTATTCCTGCATTAATACTTTTTTTATTGGTAGGCATGGCCGCAGGGCATGAAAAATTAGGGAATATTGATTTTCATAACCCGATGGCCGCACAATTACTAGGTGCCATTACACTTAGTTTAATCCTTTTTACAGGAGGAATAGAAACAGAATACAAACACATACAGCCTATTCTTTGGAATGGCATATTACTAGCAACGGTAGGTATTTTAATTACCACCTTCTGTGTGGGAATTTTTACTTGGGGGGTTACCAAACTTTGGGGAGGCAGTATACAATTTACCTTATTAGAAGGTCTGCTGATGGGTTCCATTGTTGCATCTACAGATGCCGCAGCGGTATTTTCCATTATTAGGTCTAAAAATATGAATCTCAAAGCCAACCTTAGTCCCCTCTTGGAGCTAGAGTCTGGTAGTAATGATACCATGGCATGGTTTTTAATGCTTTTATTTAAAACACTCATTATAACTCAACAAGCCATGAGTCCAATGGCTGCACTATTTACCTTTGTTCAAGAAATGGTTGTAGGAGGTTTAGCTGGTATAATAATAGGTAGACTCATGCTCTTATTGCTTAAAAATCTTCAACTTGCCAACCGTTCACTCTATCCAGGCTTGATATTAGCTGTGGTCATTTTCACCTATTCTGGAACACACTTTTTACATGGAAATGCTTTTTTGGCTGTTTATCTCGTGGGATTAATTTTAGGAAATAGAGACTTCCCACATAAAAAAAGCATCATACAATTTTGTGAAGGGGTTTCCTGGCTGATGCAAATTATTATGTTTATCATGCTTGGGTTATTGGTCTATCCAAATAAGTTGCTGCCTATTGCGGGAATTGGGATGTTGTTATCTATGTTCTTAATGTTTATAGCACGTCCTTTAAGTGTATTCCTTTCATTATGTTTTTCTAGAACCCTAAACTTTAACCATAAGGTTTTTATTTCTTGGGTAGGGTTAAGAGGAGCCGTTCCGATTGTATTTGCTACCTATCCATTGTTAGATAACATTGACAAGGCTGGTATTATCTACCATATTGTTTTCTTTATTGTACTTACCTCTATTTTGTTCCAGGGGACAACATTGTCTCCATTGGCAAAATGGTTGGATTTAGAAGAACCTATAGCAGAGGAACATACACCTAGTATTCAGCTATCACAAGAGGTAAACAGCGAACTTATTGAACTCATTGTTCCGGAACATGCTACTGCCATTGGAAAGAAAATCGTACAGCTGAGTTTACCTGAAAACTCATTAATTGTACTTATAAAACGCAATGGTTCCTTTATTATTCCTAGAGGTGACACCATTGTTACCGTACTGGATTTGCTCATGATTATGGTAGAAGACAGAGAAGCAATTGATGTTGTTAAGGAGCGGCTTGGCATAATTCATTAAGTGGCCATCGAATACTAACCATTGTAATTCAGAACTAGAATAATGATTATATATCTTTAAATACACATATTTAAAGCAACTTAGAAACTATATGTCAACACAATACGATATTATTATAATTGGAAGTGGCCCAGGAGGCTATGTTGCAGCGATTCGGGCTGCTCAGCTAGGTATGCATGTTGCCGTGGTAGAACAAGATTTAATAGGTGGGATTTGTCTTAACTGGGGATGTATCCCTACAAAAGCATTGCTAAAAAGTGCAGAAGTATTTAACTATTTAAAGCATGCTGCAGATTACGGCATTCAAGCAGAACAAGTAAAGCCAGACTTTCAAGGAATGATGCAACGAAGCAGAAATGTTGCAGATACTATGGGTAAAGGTATTCATCACCTATTTAAAAAGAATAAAATTACTATCTTAGAGGGGCGTGGTAAAGTTTTGCCTAATGAAACCGTTTCTGTAACAGACAAAAAAGGAGAAGATACGCTATATACTGCTCCCCATATTATTATTGCCACTGGAGCAAGAAGTCGTTCTTTGCCAAAAGTACCTATAGATGGATCCAATGTTATTGGTTATAGAGAAGCCCTTTCCCTTGTTACCCAACCAGCTTCCATGGTAATTATTGGTGGAGGTGCTATTGGATGTGAATTCGCCTATTTTTACAACACAATAGGCACAAAAGTAACCCTAGTGGAATATATGCCACGCCTATTACCCCTTGAAGATGAAGATATCTCTAAACAAATAGAAAAATCTTTTACCAAACAGGGGATTCAGGTTTATACTGGCTCAGAAGTTACGCAAGTAAAAGTTGTAACACCAGGAACCCATGTACATATGCATACCCCAAAGGGAGATATACAACTAGCTGGTGATATTGTCCTGTCTGCTGCCGGCATTCAGCCAAATATAGAACATATTGGCTTAGAAGAAGTTGGCATATGCATAGAAGATGGAAGAATTGCAGTAGATGCCTATTATAAAACCAATTGCAAAGGAATCTATGCCATTGGAGATGTGATCAAAGGTCCAGCATTGGCCCATGTAGCATCCGCAGAAGGAATTATTTGTGTAGAAAAAATAGCTGGACTGAATCCAGATCCTTTGAATTACAATAATGTTCCAAACTGTACCTATACCTATCCAGAAGTGGCTTCAGTAGGCTATACAGAGAAGGCTGCAAAAGAAGCTGGTTACAAAACTAAAATAGGTATTTTCCCATTTTCTGCTTCTGGGAAGGCACATGCAGCTGGTAATCCCGAGGGGCTTGTGAAAGTGATTTTTGATGCCCAATATGGAGAGTGGTTAGGTGCACATATGATTGGTGCTCATGTTACAGAAATGATAGCAGAAGTAGTTGTAGCACGTAAACTAGAAACCACTGCACATGAGATTCAAACCAGTATACATCCACATCCAACCATGTCTGAATCCATTGTGGAGGCCGTTCATGCAGCATATGGAGAGGCAATTCACGTATAGCAGAAAGATAGCCTTGATGTGTTAATAATAAAATATGATAAAGTATGTCTACACCTTTGCCTAAAAGAGACGCTAATTTTTCTGCTTGGTATAACGAGCTGGTATTACGTGCAGACCTTGCAGAAAATGCCCCTGTACGTGGTTGTATGATTATCAAACCTTATGGTTATGCCATTTGGGAAAGATTGCAAAGCTTTTTTGACAAAGCTTTTAAAGAAACAGGTCACGTAAATGCATATTTCCCCTTACTCATTCCTAAATCCTACTTAAGCAAAGAAGCAGACCATGTAGAAGGTTTTGCTAAAGAATGTGCGGTTGTTACCCATTATCGACTGAAAATGGCGGAAGATGGGAATGGCGTTGTCGTGGACCCTGCAGCTAGGTTAGAAGAAGAGCTCATTGTACGGCCTACTTCTGAAACAGTTATATGGAGTACCTATAAAAATTGGGTTCAATCTTATAGGGACCTACCTATTTTGGTTAACCAATGGTGTAATATAGTACGTTGGGAAATGCGTACTAGGTTATTTTTACGTACTACAGAGTTTTTATGGCAAGAGGGACATACCGCCCATGCTACCCGTGTAGAAGCAGAAGCGGAAGCGTTACAAATGCTACATTTATATGAACGCATTATTCGGGAATATATGGCCATTCCATTGGTCAAAGGAGTTAAGACAGCACATGAACGATTTGCAGGTGCAGAAACTACCTATACCATTGAAGCTTTACTGCAAGATGGAAAAGCCCTCCAAGCTGGTACTTCCCATTACCTGGGACAACGTTTTGCTAAAGCCTTTGACGTAACCTTTACCAATAAAGAGGGTATACGTGACTATGTATGGGGCACCTCTTGGGGTGTTACTACCCGTCTTATGGGGGCATTGATTATGACGCATTCAGATGATGATGGATTGGTACTTCCCCCTAAAATTGCCCCTATACAGGTAGTGATGATACCCATTTATAAAACAGAGGAAGAATATCGTACCGTCGTTGCACAATTAGCTGCTTGTCAAAAATTATTGGCTAGCCAAGATATTCGAGTAAAACTGGATGATAGAGATACCCGTAAGCCAGGTTATAAGTTTGCTGAGTACGAACAAAAAGGAGTCCCTATACGTATGGTACTAGGCCCTAATGATTTAAAAAATAAGACAGTTGAACTAGCACGTAGAGATACAAAAGAAAAGATCACTATTCCACTAGCAGATTTAAGCACACAGGTTTCTTCTTGGCTAGAGGCAATTCAGGAAAACATGTACCAGCGTGCTTTATCTCTGCAGCAGAAGCATACCATACGTGTAGATGACTATGCTGCATTTAAGGAGCGCATAGCAACGAAAGGAGGTTTTTTGCTTGCCCATTGGGATGGAACAACAGAAACAGAAGAGAAAATTAAAGCAGAAACAAAAGCTACGATCCGATGTATTCCATTAGATAGCGTTGAAGAGGAAGGATGCTGTATCTACACGGGAAAACCCTCTAAAAGACGCGTGATTTTTGCACAAGCCTATTAACAAACATGCCATTGTTTAGGGCCATTTATTTTGCTCTTTTTATAACAAATCGAATACGACAAAGCAATAGACAGGCTTTTGCTTATGTTGTACATCAAGTTGCAACATTCAGTCTTGCCATAGGGTTTGCTTCTATATTGGTTGCATCAATGGTAATGTTTGGTTTTCAGTCAGAAATTAATAAAAAAATGACTTCTTTTTTTGGGCATTTTGAAATTACCAAACAGGTGGGGCATGCATACCCTTACGAACCACCATGCATACATGCAATACAGATAAATCGTTTGTTAAAAAACTTGCCCACTGCCATTGAAAAAATAGAAGCTTTTGCACAAAAACCAGTCCTTATTGATACAAAAGAGGGTATCGAAGGGTTGCTATGTAAAGGACTAGATCATAACACATTACATCAAGAATTAGAAAGTTATATAATCGCTGGAAGGCTTCCATATTTGAAAGCATTAACCTATCAAAATGAATTATTAATTAGCCATTATATGGCACAAAAATTATCCATTGCGTTAGGTGACCATATTATTATTCATACCATAGATCCTAGTACCCGTTTTAGAAAATTAAAGGTTGTTGGAATATATCGTACCTATATAAACGACATAGATGCTAGCTTAGCCTTTTGTGATATCCGGCTCATTCAACGTTTGAATAACTGGACTCCAGAAATGGTAGATGGATATGAAGTTTTTATAAAAAAAAATATACCCATAAAAAAAATGTTAAGGGATGATATTTTACACCTTATAGATGATAATTTACGTGTTGTCAAAACGGATCAAAAATATGCTGCTTTTTCTGATTGGCTTGCTATTTTTCAAAAAAATACCATCATTTTTATGGTATTTATATTATTGATAGCATGCTTTACCATGGTTGCTACGGCTATTGTTCAGGTTATAGAACGTAATGATATGGTGGCTTTATTCAAATCTTTAGGCGCACATACCTGGCAGATTAATGTGATTATTCTTTGCAATAGTTTATATACACTTTGTTGGGGCATGTTATATGGAAATATATTGGGTATGGGATTATGTTTTTTGCAATCTCATTATAAGCTGATTACACTTGAGCCAGAGTTGTATTATATGCAGCATGTTCCTATTTCTTGGGTCTGGCAAACTGTTTTTCTTCCTAACCTATGTGCATTTTGTGCCATTAGTTTAGGTTTGTATGGTGCAATCACATTATTCAATAAAAATAAAATTATAGAAGCATTAGAGTAGAATCCGAGATTGCTCACTAAAAAACGTAATTTTTTAATTATTTTTAAATCAGTATAAAAAATAGTTCGGAATGTCGGATATAACAATAAGTAGCCATGCTTAGAATAGACAATATCTTGTTTTATACGTTCCCATATAGCTCTACTAGGTAATTTTGATCCATTGAGATGGCGCCATACACTATCATGTTCAAGACCTGCAGCTATCTCTGAAAAATAGGTCCCTGTATAATTGTCAGGACTATTAATTAAAAATTGACCATAGATTTGTGTAGTAACTTTCATGGTTGAATAAAATAAGTTGCAGTTAGTAACTATAACTCCCACATTCCGCACCTTTTTTTGTAATGATTATGAATATAATAAAAAATATGGCTAAATATATTCTTTAAATAGCATAATTGATTATCAGATGAAAATATTTTTATAAAAATTAATACATAAGCTGGCGTACTGCTAAAATTTTTAATAGAAATAGCATAATTTATTCTTAATCAATTATAAAAATAATTCAAAAATTATGTTTTTTGGTGCGGAATGTGGGATAACTACAAAAATATTAATTATTTAATACTTTGCGAAAGTCCTGAAATAGACTAGACTTCTTTGGTACAAATAAATAATCACCTTTTTTACTCCTTATATGAGAGCTTATTTATGATTTAGTCATGATAGTCAATTTATTAATTTTCATTTTGCACAATAAAATTGTTGTTATTAAAACATAAAATGGGAATATGTTGATTAGAATGGTATTTCCCATAATACGCTCCTTGAAAAATCACGCCCGTGTAATGCATATTTTCCCATTCTTTCTGGAAATAGATGCCATACGTTGATAACATTTTTCCAAAAAATAACATCATTTCATAGCCAATATAGTTGTAATCATTAGCTTGATGGGCCGTTTTCTTGAAAATTTTTTTTCGAAATGTAGTTAATGCAGATCTATTAAAATCTATATAGCCAGGGGCTAAAAAAAAGATTTTCAACCTTTTAAGTTGATTTAGGGTAATAATTTCTTGTTTTATCCATTGTTCATGCCCTATAATATAGGGGTGTATGTTAAATTTGAAAGGGAAACTCAATACACTAGAAACAAGCATTTTATGTTGTGAAGGAAGGTAGATATGGGTTATGCGTTCTAGATCTAGATGATTGATTTTTTCTTGTTCTTCTATTTCTCTTGTTTCTTCTGCGGTTACTTCTTCTGCTTCATCTTTTTTACCCTTACCAAGGTTGCAAAAAAAATCTTTGATTTCATTAGGAGTAGAAAATTGTAAGAAAAAATCTATTTTCCTACCTAATTCCTGTTCTATAACTTGTTTATACAGTTCTGCTTGTAAAAGATCTTCTCGTTCTTTACCATAAAAAACAGCTATACAAGGGTGTTCTATCTGTTTGGTAGCTATATCTCTCAGTGTAAGCCACGCTGCTTTTTGCGCACAGGTTTCAAGGCTAGGTTGAAAGAGAAAGGCAAATGGATTATTATTGATAATAGAGGAATTTGTTGAAATAGGATTCACAAAATTAATTTTATGCTTTTTGGCAAATGTAGCAACCAATGGAATGGTAGAAGGATAGAGAGGACCTATGATCAAATCCATATATTGCATCTTTTCTTGTGCAAGCAAGTCAGCCGTAACTTTAGCATTATTTTTAGTATCAAAAGAAAAAAGTTTAATTGCAATGCCTTCTTGTGCAAGCTCTTCTATGGCTATTTTGATACCTTGATATAGGTCAATTACAAATAAATCTGTACATGATGTATAGTTTATCTCCTCTACAAGAAATGGAAAAAAGACAGCCACACGATATGCATCTTTTCGTTTAGATTTTAGGTTACGCAAGGGATCATATATGTAGTGTTTAAAGTGATACTGAGCAGCTAATGAATGTACTAAAGAGAAGTCTTGTGTTATATATGCCTGACGGGCAGCTTTTTTATATAAGGTTTGTTTGATCATCGATTCATTTGGAAAATGCGATGCTAGTTCTTGTAGATAATCAAGATTTTCTATTTTTTTTATAAAATATTTCTTCATTTTAGCAATAGCATCAACCATTTTTTTATCTTGGATTAAAGAAAGCAATGTGAAGGCATCGTTGTATTTTTCTTCCTCGAAATTGCATCGTGCGCACCAATAGAGTGTTTCATTTTGTTTATTCCATGAAGGAAATTGTAAGTGTATCCACGAAAAACTTTGCTTAGCCAATGCTTTTTCACCATTATAATAAGCAGATAATGCATAGTAGAAATGGACATAGGGGCAAAGTGGGGTGTCACTACAAACTTGTTTAAGTACATCAAATGAGCGTTTTGCATCAGCATAATTGTTCTTTTTGCAAAGATGCTTAGCCTGTTCATATTGTTCTAAAAGGGGGGCATAATGCTTTGTGTCTACAGCCGTTTTTGTGCTTTTTTTGGCATAAATGGGTCTAGCTGTTACAAATAGACAAGTTAGTACATACAGAAGAAATACTATATATATGCCGATTACTGATTTTTGTTTCCGCTTATACAAATTCATCGCTTAATATAGTTAGAGATCAGCTAATAAAAATGTTATTGATTGGTGTTACATGGTAATAACCACTAAAAAACACGCACAAATTTACAAGAATCTTAGGTCACTTGCAATTACATAAATGCTCATTCTATATTAGAATATATGATAATCATTATTATGCAATAATCCTAGGACTAGATAGGCGATTTTAAGGTTTTTACATTTACAGGAAGTATATATTATAAACATATATTCGTAAATAATTTACCTTATTGCAAATTATTTTTAAGAAGAACAATCCTATATGCTAGGTTTGATTTTTTGTAACGTAGAAATGACACTCTTCCAGAGAGCTTTGTGTATAGGTAGATTTAATAGAACCACTTGGAACATCCGTACAAACTTTTGCACCTTCAGGCAAATATAAATCTAATTTCCCTACACCACCTTCTACATCAATACAAACACGAGATCTAGGTAATTTTTCATACTTTACAACAACCTGTATAGGATCATCAAAAACTAATTTTAAATCATTTTTCGCTTTTACCTCTAGATGATTTATTACTGTAGCATTATTGAGTTTTATTGGCGTACTTTTATCAAATTGATATACAGCGACTTCTTTAGATCCAATTGTAATTTTGCTTATTAAACTCTTTTGCGATATGTATAAAGAGAGTCCTTTAGCAGCAGTTACAATATTCGGTATGTTACTTGATACTTTAATTTTATAATTAATCTGGCTACTGTTGCTACTGCTTAGAGTAAATTTTCCTCCCGAATTACTAGTTGTTGCTAGGCTATTTTCTTCACTTTGATATTTGACTGTAGTATACTCCTTTTTTGACAGAGCAAGATTAATACTTCCTTTTGTAAAGAGAAGGTAGATTTCTTTTACACCAGGAAAGCTTGAATCTGGAATATTACGCCTACTATCCACTCCTAGCATGCGATTAAAACCAAACGGCGTTGAAATAATACTTATACTATTTGATTCTGTTGAGTTATTATTGAAATCAGTTTGGAGTTGATTATTATTTGATTTTGTGGAATTACGGCATGCTGGTAACAGTTTCAGTATTTGCCATGTACTTTGCTGATCAGAAAATTTCTGATCAGCAAAGCTAAAAGTATTGTCCATATGGTTTTCATTAGAGTAACGTGCACAACTAGGAAATAACAAAACAGCAAGCATTGCAAGAAAAGTATATCTAAAAATTTGGCACATAAAATTTATAGGAAAAGGTTTAATTTTGAATGTATTTGTTACTCGTTTTTTTAGTTTTGTTTGCTGCTAGGTCTATATCTTTTTATGGATATTTCCCCTTTTTCTGATGGAGGATTCGTAGTATTACTGGATCCTGGTTGTACTTTACAAGTAATATGGAAGTCACATTCTTGTAAAGTGCTATTTTTAAATACAGATTTAAATTCAAGTGAAAGATTAGGATCTTCTATATCCATATAAATTTTTGCATCTTTAGGTAATCGTATTTTTAACGTTCCTCTAGAAGTTGTTGTTACATCAATATGAACACAAGATTGAGGAATGTCTTTATACTCTACAATAGCGATTCCAGAATTATAATGTAATTTTAAATCACCTTTTGCTTTTATCTTTGCATCTATTCTTTCAGCTCGGAATTCCATTGGCATATTATTATAGTATGCACGTATATCTATTTCTTTTGCTGTAGCTGAAATTTTTTCTGTTGAATTATTTTCTATGCGTAAAAAGAGCTTCTCTTGAGCATTTATGGTAATAGGCATATTAGGCAACCTTTCAATTTGATAATTAAAATGATCATTGCTTGTGCCTATAGTAAACCTTCCTTCAGGATTATCCATATGTACTGAACTATTGTTCACATTCTGATATTTAACTGTAGCATAATTGTTTTTTGAGGGATGAATATACATTATTCCTGTTTTTAGCTTAACCTCTATTTCTTTTATGGTATAAAAATTTAGACCCGTTAAATTATGAGATATAGTCCTTTTTCCATTGGAATCAAATGAAATCGTTCTTGTATTTCCCCAAATCATGCCATATTTACTCCCTGATAAGGTTGGAACTCTTGAATGTAGCTTTAGAGAAGCCCAGTTAATTTCTTTAGGGAAACTAAATCGACTAGACTTTTCAGTTTCTTTTTGAGCACTACTGGTAGTAGGATTATACATATACTGCCTGTTGATATGACTTACACAACTAGGAAATAATAAATAGGAAAGTGCTATAAAACATACAACCTGAAAAACTTGATATGTAAACATGACAATAGAAGATTAAAATTGATAATATATTTAGAATATGTACACAACACTAACACCTGATGCTAGATAACCTATTATGAAAAGAATATATCATTATAAGCTGACGGACATACAAAAATTACGATAAGCCCAAAACTAAAAAACATCATATCTGTTTTTTTATAAAAAACTAGGTACAATTTTAAACAAAAAATTACAAAAACACAAATTTACAAACAGGTTTTTTTGTTTGGTCCATCTTCGTTAAACTAAACCCTATGTTCCTTAATTTTTACTGCGTATTTTATCTTTCATATGAATCAGTTGTAAAACTATCACCTTTTTATACAAAACATAGCGTACCTGGGAAGTTATTTTTCTTTTTAGATAGTTCAGATTCAGCATGAATAACTACCTCAAACATATATACTTGACAGTAGTGAACCGTTTGCAACCTGAACAACAACACCATTTTTGATTTTGATAAAAAAGCGCTATCTTGCAAGAGACAAGCCGGTACGGCTAGCTCCTACTTAATCCTCCAGGTCTGGAAAGAAGCAAAGGCATAGTGGTTGTAGCAGCGCGATACTCGGCTTGTTTTTCATCTTCTTCCTGCCCAATGATTGCATTCCAAATCCACTCAAATGATTACCTAAAAACTTCTGGGAAACATATCCCTCTTAGATGATTGTATATGATGGTTTATTTAGTTGGTTTTGAACTAATATTCTGTACTAAGAAATGGTCTTGGTTTATGTTTTTCTACAATCCATACCCCAATAAAGCTTTTCACGTAACACATCAAAAAGAGAGGTATGCCCAAGCTGGACAAGCTTCAATATAAAAGGAGCTTTTTCTATAACGAGTCTCTGCTGGGTAGCTGCTGGTATAGATCTCCCATCTACTGCAATAAGCATATCTTTATCTCGTCCCTTAACGATAAAACTCAATTTGGCTGTTTCAGGTACCACCAATGGCCGTACAGCAAGGTTATGTGGACTCAAAGGGGTAATGACAAAGTTATTTGCACTAGGTAACATAATTGGCCCTAAGCAACTAAGTGAATAGGCTGTAGATCCAGTAGGTGTAGCAATAATTAATCCATCAGCCCAATACGTTGTAATAAATTTCTCATCTATATATGCATCAATAGTCAGTAGTGAAGCAGTGTCTCTTTTTAATAATGCAACTTCATTTAATGCAAAGGCATCAGAAATATGTTCTCCACATAATGATAAAATTGTTCGCTGTTCTATGGCATAATCACCTTCAAAAAAATGTATTAGTTCCGTGACCGCTTCTGAGCAACTTAACATGGTTAAGAATCCTAGCGTTCCTGTATTTACACCAAGTAGTGGAATTGCTTTATCATTGATATAGTGTGTTGTTTCTAAAAGAGTTCCATCACCACCTAGGCTAATCATCAGTTCTACATGTAAAGCATTTAATGCCTCAATATCAAAGATTGATAGGTATTTTAAACAATTAAGCTCATTTAAATTTAACAATTGTGCAAATGTTGTAGAAATTATTACCTTTTTATTATAATCTTTTGCCAAAAGAGTTATTTTTTCTAAAAACTCTATACTGGCCGAACAAACTTGTCTGGAATGTATTGCTATCGACATGAATATCTTTATTCTAAAGCTTAAATAACAAAAGTAATCTCTTTAGTGTCATAACTACAAATATTTCCATTGGACATTTCTATAAGTAGTTGACCAAGCCTATTGACTCCTACGATACGTCCTGCTATATATCCAGCAGTATGTTTAAAACAATGAACCTCCTTGTTCCTATATAGGTTACCTAGATAATTTGACCAAAGCAAATCTCCTTTCCCATTATGCAACTGAGCATAGTAATTTCCTATTGCTTGTAAAATATGATTTAAGATAGTACCTCTATCAAAGGTTGTTTGTTTGATTAAGGCTAACGAAGTAGCATTTGGCAAGTCAAAGTGTACCTGATTTATATTCAGTCCAATACCAATAATGGCTGTATTTATTTTATCCCTACTACCAATGCTGGTTTCAATTAAAATACCACCGATTTTTTTGTCTAAATAATAGATATCATTAGGCCATTTTATAGAAATACCTTCTGTACATTGACGAGCAAGTACTTCGTAAATAGACAAGCTAATAATAATATTTAAAGAAAAAGAATACTTTATGGCTAGAAACTCTGGATATAAAACAAGGGAAAAAAGTAGATTCTGAGCCTCGGCTGAATGCCAATGATTACCACGCTGACCCCTACCTTTGCACTGATAATCTGCAATAAAAACAGTTCCTTCTGCTACCCTCTTATTCGAAATATATTGTTTTGCAATATCATTGGTAGATGAACAACTTTTATAATAAAAAGAGGCCCTATCAAACAGGTAGTTAGACATGTCAAAATCACGCTTTTATTACCCTACTTATTTAGTGTAGAGAGATGACAAACTGCCAAATATCATAGATTTTTCAAAAAAATCTTGCGAAATTAGGCATAAAATCTGTGTTACGATACAATTAACCGTTGCTTCTACTTCTTTGATCATTAGTTTTTGTTTCTTTATCTTCTAATTCTGACACGTTTATTACCCCTTCTACAAAAACTTGATCTCTAGATACAAATTTCTTTTTTGCATCCTTACTAAGATTATTATTGTGGTCTTTACGCTTTACTTCAATAATACATTCATTGATATTACGATGAGCATCATCATCTTTATTAAAGACACAATTTAACCCTATATGGACTATCTTTTTTTTTCTATAATATTTATTAGAGTATTTATTCTTTTCTATCTGTTTAAGTGCTTTTTCTGCACTTTGATTTTTTTTAAGCTCTATAATATAAACAACATTATTTTTCGTGTCATCAATAGTTATATCCGAACGACCACAACCTGTTTGCTCCTCTACCCGCATATGAGGTCCACCAACTGTATGATGACACGCACCATTTAAAAAAGAATGTAAAATATGTTGGAAACTTTTTTCCTCATCTTTAAGCGCCTCGTAGCTCGCATTGGCAAAACAAGAATCTCTAAAGAGTTGTAATAAACTAGGCCAGTTTTCTTCATTTAAAGCAGCGAGTACATGTTGACTATCTTCTTTTCCTATTTCTTCTTGTTCTTCTAAAATAATCTCTTCTATGTTTTTTGAGAGTGAGTCCCTTACTTCTTTATTAGGAAATTTTAGGGAATACGTTTCATCAGTGGGATCATATTTATCTATGGTTAGATAACCTGTTTGATACATTAATGCTTCTAAAGTTAATGCTTTTCTACTTTTAGTAAACATGATATCATCTTCTGTTACAGAAAATCTTAACTCCTGCCAATCCATATCGAATCTGTCGATTTTTTCTCGCATCTGTTTTAACAAAATACTAGGATCCCCTGTTCTATACCAGTAACCTTTTAAATGACCCTTTTGAAAAAAAGATAATACAGAACTCGGATTATACATAGATATCCCATTATAGGAAAATCTATATCCATTATAATAGGACTTAATAGCATCTATAACTTTTTCTACCGTATACTTTTCTCCTTTTCTATTTTCCAACTCTTTGATTACATAAGCAAATCTGTTCTGAAATAGATTTTCAATATCTTCCTCTTTATATCCAGCAACATCTGAAAATTCATTATCTATGGACACATCATTTCCCTGAAATATATTAGCACCAGAACCTAAGTCTGTTAGACTAAATCTAGTTACACCAGTCATAAATATCAATTGACAGTCATTGGTACAACTTTTAACGACAGTTAAAAAATCTTTAAGTACTTTTATACAATCATTATAAGTTTGAGACTTCCAATCTAAATTGATTAATTGACTATCATACTCATCTATTAATACAACTACTTTGTTTTCATAACTATCATCTTTTGCTTTTAATGCTTTTAAACTTGCAATTAAGTTTTCGTAATAAGACTGAAAAGAATCATGTCCAATAGGATTATGAAGTTTTGATTCTACACCGTAATTTTTGGCAACTGTGTATAATAATCTTTTTAGTTCAGCTTTTAACGTCTCAGAGCTTTCATTATCTAACTTAGAAAAATCCAACCTAATCACTGGATATTTTTTCCAGTCGTATTCTTTTGGTTCTTCTTTAGGGTTATGTTTGTTTATTTTAATTTTATCTCTTCCTATGCAGCAGTCTGAAAATAAGTGTCTATACTTGTCTCCTTCAGCTATCTTTGCTATAGTATCTATAAGTAAAGATTTACCAAATCTGCGCGGACGTACCATAAAAACAGCTCCTTTATTTTTTAACAACCGCCAAACATGCGCTGTTTTATCTGAATAAAAGCCTGATACAACTACATCTTCAATATTAGATTGAGTAATAGGCAAAATACCTGTATACTCCAATTTAGACCTTTTATTATTGATATTTCTTCCTAAATCTTCTCCTAGCCTTATATTTCCTTCCATATTGTACTGTGTCGATTTGCTACATGAAAATAAAAATAACACCATACAAAATAGTATATTCCTAATTGTTTTGTTTTTTTTTAAAACATTTTTTAAAACATTTGTTTTTTACTGCTCAATATCTCTTAATGAGCTATGTAGGCAAATAGCTAAGATTACACCAATGATACCTGATGTATCACTATCTCCCATAAAGAGAGATCAGGCTATATATTATTTTTAGTTACAATGCCAAAGATACAAAGATTATTTGACGGAATGCCTCATTAACGTAGGTGTAGCTGACATTCTGCACTTAAAAACGTAATTTTTTAATTATTTTTACAATTGCAAATGGTTTATCGCCTGATGCTATAAAAAAATCATTCTTAGTGATTACAGCGACTATGATGAGCAAGAAATCGACAAGATGGTAAAGGAAACAAAGACGAAGAGTAGTAGAGATATCAGAAGACCGGATAAAAGTGCATAATTAAAAAATGGAACCACTAACCCAAAAAGAAAAATATTACCGATTGGCACTTTCCTTAATTCCAGGCATAGGGTGTACTTGGCTGAAAAAATTATTAGCCCATTTTGGTAGCGCCCAGGCAGTGTTTAAAGCTTCACATACAAACAATAACCAAATCCCTGCTAAAATAATTCAAGCCATTCGGGAAAATAATAACACAGAACGTGTCAAAGAAATCATAGAAATACATAAGGCTCATGACATTGAAATCATAGTAACAGAAGAAGATGTTTATCCTAAAAGACTGCTGGAATTACCAGATAGACCTGCCATTCTTTACTATAAAGGAGCAAAAATATTAAACAAACAAAGGGTAATTTGCATAGTAGGCACTAGGCAACTCTCCGCATACGGGAAAAAAACTATTACCAAATTTATAAAGGAATTGGCTCCCTATCAACCCCTTATTGTAAGCGGACTCGCTTATGGTACGGATATATGGGCACACGAACAAGCACTGGAATTTGGATTAGACACAGTGGCTGTGTTGCCCAGTAGCCTCAATGAGATTTATCCTACTATGCATAAGAATATAGCCCTGAAAATAGGGGAATCAGGTGGAGGCATCCTTACAGAATACCCTATTGGAAGTGGATTAGCAGCCTATTCCTTTATAGCACGCAATAGGATTCTAGCAGGGATAGCAGATGCAACTATAGTAATAGAAGCAAAAGAAAAAAGTGGCTCACTAATAACCGCCTATTATGCCAATAATTACCACCGAGAAGTTTTTGCACTACCTGGTAGCATCTATGCAGCTACTTCAGAAGGATGTCATCAATTAATTAGACGCAACCAAGCACATTTAATTACCAATATGAATGACTTGGCCTATATAATGAATTGGGAAATCAATCCAAAGCACGCAATACAACAACCTGAGTATACAGCTTACAAACTGACTCCATCGGAGAAAATAATTTTAGAACAACTCCGGAAGAAAGTAGAACCTATAGCGATTGACAATTTAACTGTTGTGACTGAATTATCCTTAGGAGAAATACAAGCTGCACTATTATCATTAGAACTGCAAGGTCTAGTCTCTACACTCCCTGGTAACCGTTTTACATTAACGCATACATATGGTAAAAAGTAGCATTACATTTTGGAATACTCAACCAACACTTTGGCATCTTACTAAAGACAACAAAAATTGTCATTTTTTTAGTAAATTACGAAAAAGAAAAGAGCATTTATTCCTATTTTCTTTTATCTTTTTATACTAAAATTCTAATGCCATACAAAAATATAGTCTGAATATCACATGTTTAAAGTAGCAACTTTGTACAAGTTTGTACCACTGAATGACCTAACCGCATTACAACAGAAACTTCAATCTATATGTAAAGAGCTAAGCGGAACACTACTTATAGCTCCTGAGGGTATAAATGGGACCATTGCAGGATTGCCCTCTGTACTAGCGCATGCAATAGGTCAAATTACATCGATACCACCATTTGAGGACCTTTGGTATCAATATTCTGAAGCTAGCCAAAAGCCATTTCGCCGACTGAAAATTAGAATAAAAAAAGAAATTGTAACAATGGCTCAACCTAAGATTGATCCAACGAAAATCAGTGGCCAACATGTTTCAGCTGCAGATTGGAATGCTATTTTAGATAAAGCAGCTATAGTTATTGATGTTCGAAATGATTACGAACACCGCATTGGCACTTTTGAAGGTGCTGTAAACCCTAAGACAACTTACTTTAATCAGTTCCCTGATTTCGTAGATGATCATCTATCCCCTTATAAGGACAAACCTGTTGCTATGTTCTGCACGGGAGGTATTAGATGTGAAAAAGCATCTTCCTATATGCTTACACATGGATTCAAAGAAGTGTATCAATTAAGCGGTGGCATACTTCAGTATTTGGACAAAGTTACAAAGGATAGAACTAGATGGAAAGGAGAATGTTTTGTTTTTGACGAAAGGATATCTCTAGGGCATGGTTTAGAACAAGGTAGCTGCCTACTCTGTTATGGATGCCGAATGCCCCTAACGTCTGATGACTTAGATAGAGACTACCAACCTGGTATTCAATGCAAATACTGCCTGAATAAGAAAAAGCACATGTAATTCAAAATAGATCAGCAGGAAAATTATTCATTTTATACAGCATAACTTCAATCTTAGCACTGCTCATTACGATTCCATGTAAATCATGGTATATTAATATAAAACCGTTTATATGAAAGCTTATTTATTCCCTGGACAAGGGAGCCAACAGAGAGGCATGGGAAAAGCCTTGTACGATAACAGTTCCCAAGTACGTCAAATGTTTGAAACAGCTAATCAGATCTTAGATATGGATATGATCTCCATCATGTTAGATGGTTCTGAAGAAATATTAAGAGATACGACTGTGGCGCAACCTGCTATTTTTTTATGCTCAATTGCAATGGCTACTGTTTCTACAGACTTCCAACCATCCGCTGTTGCTGGTCACTCTTTAGGAGAGATAACAGCCCTAGTGGCTAGTCAAGCAATGCAATTTGAAGATGGACTAAAGTTGGTAAAAGCCCGCTCGAGGGCTATGAAAAAAGCTTGTCAGTTTGTTCCTGGGAGCATGGCAGCAGTAATAGGCCTAAGTGATAAAGCCATCCAAGAAGTGTGCAGCCATATTACGGAAGAAGTAGTGGTGCCAGCGAATTATAACTGTGAAGGACAATTGGTTATTTCGGGGAGTAAAATAGGAATAGAAATGGCCACCGAAATGCTTTTAAAAGCTGGGGCCCGAAAGGTAATACCATTGCGTGTAGAAGGTGGTTTTCACTCCCCCCTCATGGAGCATGCCAGGACAGATTTTGCACATACGCTTGCATCTACTCCTATTTCTCAACCTATTTGCCCAATCTATCAAAATGTAACAGGATTGCCAACAAATGATCCACAAGCTATAAAGAAAAACCTCTTACAGCAGCTTGTTGCACCTATTTATTGGACAGCAACCATTAAACATATGATCGCAAATGGCATAACCGAATTTATTGAATGCGGCCCAGGTACTGTTTTACAAGGACTAGTTCGAAAAATAACTCCTCTTATACATTGTAAATGTATACAATAGATTAATTCAATCATAATACATATTACCATATTAACGTAATTAAGATTGTTCGCCTTCTTTAGATTATGCTATTTTGCAAATGTTTAGCATTCTGCTATATCCTACCAATACCATACCGTACATTATTGATAATGCAATAACCATAAACGCATTTCTTTGACTATCGTATCAGCACACTTGAATAAATAAAGTCCTTCCCTAAGCTGTTAAGGGCCATGTATATTACGTTCATGGAAAATCATAAAGGAAAAATAGTTCAGGCGGCCATTAAGAAAAGCGGCTACCAAATAACCGCTCTAGCGGAAAAATTAGGTATTGCGCGTAATACGCTTTACACAAAGCTAAAAGACGCAAAACTAGATGATGGGTTTATTATTAAAGTTAGCAATGCCATCCATTATGATTTCTCTTCAGACTTTCCACATCTGAATAATAAATGTGATACTTCTTCTACTGGTATCATTACGTACAATGTAAAAGGAGCGTATAGAAATCCAGATTTTGTTGAATTACAAGCATTAAATAAAAAATATTTGACGCTTATTGAAGAATATAATAAGCTTTTTAAAATTTTAATACTTCTTGCCAATAACAATGATCTCATTGGCATCAAAAAAGAAATTGCAGAATTTATGGAAGAAGAAGAAAAAGAAAGGAATGCATAAACACACATCCGGTTTATTTTAGGGAAAGGTAGAAAGCTATAAGCTATGTCCATGGCGAGAAATTTCTCTTAGGAAAGTAATAAGGCAACTATAATCAAAAAAACTTTTTAGAAAGCAAACCAATTATCCATTTTTTGCTATACTTAGCTCAATATTGAAAAGAAGTCCGCTAAACATCAGTACTCACACAAACAACCATCACATTTTTTAGGTAATTTTTCGTAATTTAGGAATGTGCATTATGCAATTCTGTATGTAACATATACAAATCATTTAAATATATGTGAAGATATTGAACTATCTAATGAGGTAGTGTTTCCAATTAAAATGCGATGCAATATCTTTTTATTAACCAAACCCAATACTTATCCAATATATGAACAATAGCCAAACAGCCATTTTTTTTATCAAATGCACACAAATAGCCTCTGCGTGTTTGATGCTACTTACCGTTTCTTGTGCTAAACGAAATGATCAATATGGTACAAAACATAAATTAACTCAAGATCAGCAGCAACAAAATATGATATATAGTAAATGTAGTCCTAAACGAATCAAATTTACACCTCAGGACCAATATAATAAACTTTTAGAACTATTAAATGATGAAAAGCTAGAGGATTTTATAGACTTGTTACGTTTTGTGCCTGATATAAACTTCACTGATAATAATGATCAGACATTGCTTCATCATGCAGTGAAAGATAATCAACCGCACACTACTGAAGTATTATTAAAAAAGAATGCCAATATCTATGCTAAGTCTAAGGATGGCATGACACCAATTGACATAGCAAAGATAAATAACAATCCAGATATTGAAAGTATGTTGTTGAAGAAACATAACAATATCATCCAATCTTTTCATAAGGCGATTAGGGCGAACAAATTAAAGCAAGTGCAGAAGTTGTTGTCTCAAGGTTGTGATGTAAATGCACCAGATATTAATGGCATGACCCCACTTATTTTAGCAACAAAATTTGGCTATTGGAATATTTTTCAAGAACTATTGAAGGTAGAAGGTATTAATATTTATCATACTGACAATCAAGTATTTGATGCGTTTTATTATGCAGGTATTGCAAAACATTGTTATCCATCGTTCTATAACCTATTAGAGGAACAAAAAAACAAGAAAGAACACCGTAAGGCTTAGCAAAAAAACAGGTTTGTAGTACGCGAAGTATTGTAAAAACATATTTCTATATATCTTAGCTATAGAACGAAATATACTAGAAAGATTGAAATCGTTCAATTAAGGCATTGCAACTAAAAAATCAAGAATAGTATGATAAGACAGGATACAACTATCTTTTCACTTATAGCAAAAGAAAAAAAAAGACAAACAGAAGGCGTAGAATTAATAGCTTCAGAAAATTTTATTTCTGCTCAAGTAGGGGCTGCAGCCGGTAGTATTCTTACAAACAAATATGCAGAGGGGTTGCCTGGAAGCCGTTATTATGGTGGTTGTGAAGTTGTAGATGCAATAGAGTCACTGGCTATTGAGCGAGCAAAAACACTATTTAATGTGGAATGGGTGAACGTACAGCCCCATTCTGGTTCACAAGCCAATGCGGCACTTATGATGGCTGTTTTAAACCCTAAAGATAAAATTTTGGGATTCAATCTAGCACATGGCGGTCATTTAACACATGGATCTCCTGTAAACTTTTCTGGGAAATTATACCGTGCTTCTTTTTATGGTGTAAATAGAGATACTGGATATATCGACTGGCAAGAAGTTGCACAAAAGGCTAGAGCAGAAAAACCAGCCATGATTATTTGTGGTGCTTCTGCCTACAGTCGTGATTGGGATTATGCTCAACTTCGTTCTATTGCAGATGAAGTAGGTGCTTTTTTATGGGCAGATATTGCACATCCTGCTGGTCTTATTAGTAAAAATTTATTAAATGACCCCTTTTCCCATTGTCATTTTGTCACCACTACTACACATAAAACATTACGAGGTCCACGTGGGGGTATGATCCTTATGAAAAAAGATTTTGAAAATCCATTTGGTAAAAAAAATGCCAAAGGAATCCCTCATAATATGTCTACCCTACTTAATGCTGCAGTATTCCCTGGTACACAAGGTGGACCTTTAGAGCATATTATCGCAGCTAAGGCTATCGCATTTCATGAAGCTATGACTAATAGCTACAAAGATTACGTTATACAAGTACAAAAAAATGCAAAAATTATGGCGCAAACTTTTATGGATAAAGGCTATAAAGTTGTATCAAATGGAACAGATAATCATCTATTGCTTTTAGACTTGTCTAATAAAAAAATTACTGGTAAACAAGCTGAAGCTGTTTTGCAAAAGGCGGACATTACTACCAATAAAAATTTGATCCCTTTTGATGTTACTTCGCCTATGATTACTTCAGGTATCCGACTTGGAACAGCTGCTATAACCACAAGAGGATTACTAGAGTCAGATGTATTATTAATCGTAGAATGGATAGATGCTATTTTAAAAAATGTGGAAAATGATACGCAAATTAAAAAAATAAAAAAAGAGGTTAATAGCCATATGCGCAAATTTCCATTAACAACAGTTGACAATCAATAATATCATTATTAGTGAATAAGGAATATTATTTTCATTTTAGTTTATTTTTTTTGTTTTTTCATAAAAAAGATTGATATTGTTTCCTAGTGTTTTAAATAACACATTGTTTGTAACAAGCAATACTTTAGATCTAGAGTTTGTTGTTGCATTCAAAGTCGAATAAAATGTCATAAAAAATGTTAATCAGGGAAGTGAATTGTCTACGAACAAGTATCATTTAGTATATTTAGTTGGAATTTTATAATAGTTATCTATTGAATTATTGTTATAGAGTTACTGGGGGAGTTTAATGTCCAGTATTTTACATTTTTGCAAAAAAACATAGATCAGAGGCTGATGCAATAGGTCTAAAAAACCCACCAAAGGCTCATTTTTTTGAGATAAAAGCTTCTGTTATAAATTGTTTTTTAGTTGTGCGAAACTGATCTTTAGGTTACGCATACGCTTAGGCTCCTAAAGTTTAAAAAGACAAATTTAAACAATAACTAACATAAAATAGACTTATGGCTAATGCTTGTCTATGGCCCTTTCCTCCCTTGAGTTTAGTATAAACAACATTTTTTCATTTATAAAAGACATTAGGGAGACTAATGCATAATGTACAGTATGTAGAGTGCTTAATACATGCTATGCATAGGATTTTGATGCTTACAATGAACTCAGATTAGTATTAATCATGAGATGAATATTGGTATGGTAGTAAAAAAAATAATTTTAGAAAAAATCAGCGAGGAATCATTAATTCGTCATGTTATTCCAACATTCAACCCCATATTGGATGCTAATACACATAAATCAATATTTTCAAAAAATGGTGTTGGGTTTGATTTTTTTATTTCTCTAGATCACGGAAAATGGAAATTTAAAAATGATCAGACAAATTATCAAGGAGACGTATTTAGTCTATGGGGCTATTACTATGGTTTAGACGCGAAAATGCAGTTACAAGATATTGTAAATAAGATGAATCATGAAATGGCTCTTGGGCTAGAAGCTGAACAAGTATCATTACATAAACAAAATAAGTCTGATAAAGTCAGGAATACCCGAGATCTTCAAATTGAATATGTTTCCACTTCAGATATCCATAGTACTAAACTATTTTTAGCTTATTGGGCCCAATTTGGCATTACGCAAGAAATATTAACAAAATTTGATGTGCGACAAGTTGAACGAATCCATTTTGTTAGCAAAGCAGGTCGGCTATTTCATTTTGATTATCTTACCCCGGAAAAAACAAAAATAACTGTTTGCTTTCATATAAATGGTAGGGTGAAAGTGTACGTTCCTGAAATACCTTCTGATTTTTTTAACAATGATACAGTCTTCGCTGGTCAAAAAATGTCTTTTGATTATAAAGATCAAATAAGTTCAGATATTTTTGGTTTAGCTCAACTATCTGAAGCATATATGCCATGTATTTTATTTACTATAGGAGAGCAGCATTGTATGACTGCCTATGCAAATGGTTTTCATGCAGTGTCACTACAATCATACGAAGTAAAACCTACGGTAGCATTGTTGCAAAATTTGTATGGCCGTTCTGCCGCATTATTAAGCTGCTATGGAAATAGTCCTGCTGCTATTCGAGAAGCTAAGCGGCTAGAAAATTTGTATGGTATTGTTGCTGTGCAGCTACCAGAAAATGTTAAAGATCTGACTGAATATTTCCAAAAGTATAGTGCTGAAAGTTTCGCAGTTTTATTAGAAACAGGCATTGCTAAAAGCAAAAGGTTTCAGCTTTTTCGAGAAAACATAAAAGAAATAGGCAGTAGAAAAATAAATATATCTTATTTTGAGTCAAAAAAATATTTACTGAATGCATTTGAATTTAGATATAATGCCCTTTCTTTAAGTATGGAAATACGTTCTAAACAGGAACCAGGTGAATGGAAAACATTAGATATTATAGCATTATGCTCAGAATTAAATAGAAACCAAATCAATATTTCACCTGCAAAACTCAAATCTTTTTTATTGTCTTTACATGTAGAAGAAGAAAATCCACTACAATCTTATTTTTTAGCATTTGAGACAAAAAAAATAGACACTGTAGATTATATAATGGAGCTTGCACAACATGTTATCTTAGAAGATACTAGTGATACAGCCTTTGAACATTGGTATTTGCATCTTAAGAAATGGATGATACGTGCCATTCATGCTATATTTGAAGAGACTGCTATCAATAACCATGCACTGATACTGATTACAAAGAATCAAAATATCCCTAAAAACTTCTTCGTTGATTTTTTGACCCCTTCAACACTCACCCGTTATTACACGGATAATCTTGTTTTAAAAGACAAGAAAGCATGTCAATGCACATTAGCTTCTTCCTTTATTATTAATCTACCAGAACTATATCAATATAGAGGCTATATAAAAGCTTTGCAATTACAGTCATTGATAGACCAATCTGGTGTACATGTTTGGGTACCCTATCAAAAAAACATTCTATTGAAACCTAGAATAGCATCTTTTGTAGGTACGATTAACGCATCAGAAAGTCTACGACATTCTAAGCTAAGTACCAATCATTTTATAAAGTTTTTTATATCTGGAACTAAAAATATAGCGCATAAACCTAGTAACCTATTGGATTTAGCTTGGCAACAAGCCTATAATCTATATAAAAAAGATAATAAAGCTGGAGAACTAAATACGGAGGAGCTACAAAACTTACAAAAACGGGTGGTCCAATTTGGACGCAGGAAAATAGAGGTAGGCTTATTGGAGAAGTATATTGTACCCTCTACAAAGAAAAATGGGACCTTTATGATGACTTCAGACATATTACAATATTTACAAGAATGCGCTGGCCTCTCTATTAAGCTAAATAAAATAGCTTTAGGTAGGGCATTAAAAGAATTGGATTTTAAGAGATGTAAATTTGGAAATATACCCAATATGCAAAGATATGGCTATTGGGTCGACAGAAAATCAACTTAAAAATAAACTTTCTGCAAACCGCCTGCCAGCAAGTCTTTACATTTTTGAGAGCAAAAAAAGGTTGAAAAAAAAATCCTTTCGGGACATGTATATTTTTAGATATATGCTATGTTTTGTAAAGGTTTTCAGGAACGTAGCAACAACTTGTAGTTTATTACAGTGCATAATACTTGTAAAATTCATCTTTATTTACTTTCTTATTGTTAGGGCATTTTTTTCTAGTAGCTAGGTGTTTGCATAGTCAAATGCTTAACTAATTAAGGAGGTTTGTTGCAAAACAAAATTAAATAAAAGACTTAGCACAAAAAACAGGCTAAGCATGTTTGTATGCACTAAAACTGCTGCAGACTAATTAATAGGATATCAAGGAGGAAATAATTTCTTGCCTGGTTATAAACGTTTTGTAATGACCATTCCCTAAAAGATTTGTTTTTACGTTAAGATTTTATCTCCTAATACTAATGAGTTCCATACCAGGTGATGTTATTAATTATTCTATAAAAGTAGGTTCTAAAACCTTAGATACAAAGTATCCTATACATTCCATAATTATTGATAAACAAATTAATAAAATACCTTATGCAAGGGTAGTGTTATATGATGGAGATATTCAAACACAAACGTTTTCTATAGCTAATGCCAAAATTTTTTCTATAGGTGATAAGCTTTCTATACAAGCTGGCTATGGAGATTCCCTTGAACAAATATTTGAAGGTGTTATCGCAAAATTAGCTATTCAATCAAACGGATTAGTACCATCTACACTTACAGTAACATGCAGAGATGCAGCTTATAAGACAACCATTTCCCCCAAAACGATCCATTTTGAAAAAAGTAAGGACAGTGACCTCTTTAAAAAAATTTTAGGTGCTTACAGTGGTCTAAAAAGCAAATTTGAAACTACTGGTATCATACATGAAAACATCTCTCAACATGAAATATCAGATTGGGACTTTTTGAATATCCGTGCAGAAGCAAATGGACAAGTGATAGTTGTAAATGATGGAGAAATATCTATAAAAAAACCAAAAACTACTGGAAAAGGAGCTTTTTCCTATACATATGGAGTTGATTTCGTTGATTTTGAAGTAGAAATTGATTCAAAAGATCAGTGGGCTGGAGCAACGGCTGTTTCTTGGGATAGCGGTAAGCAAAACATTATATCTGCCAAAGCAGATGAACCCGGCGAGCAATCTATGGGAGATGTATCCTATAAAAAATTGACTTCTGCTACACAGCAAGATTCAATTTCTATTTCCCATGGAGGTATATTAGATAACTCAGAGATAAAAACATTAGCAACCAGTGTACTAAACAGAAGGAGAATAGCTAAAATACGTGGTTCTGTTACCATTCCTGGTAACGCAGCATTACGTAGTGATCAGCTTATAACCATAACAAAAGGTGCTAGCCATTTTTCAGGAGATGCATACGTTTCTGGAGTGCATCATATACTATCTAGTGGAGCCTGGCAAACAACACTTACGCTAGGGCTAGATACAAAGCGATATATACATCAGTATACCGACATTGGTTCTCTGCCTGCCGCAGGAATGATGCCACCTGTACATGGATTACAAATTGGCATTGTAAAAAAAATTACAGAAGATCCACAGAAAAACAATCGTATTTTTGTGCATTTACCTTTGGTACAAGAAAAGCCTAAAGAAGGTATTTGGTGTCGACTAGCTTCATTCTATGCCAACCAAAAGTCAGGTGCTTTCTTTATTCCAGAATTAGAAGATGAAGTAGTTGTTGGTTTTGTCAACGACGATATTAGGCATCCTATTATCATAGGCTCATTGTATAGTCAGAAACATATGCCTCCTAAAACCATTGATGATAAAAACCTGTTTAAGTCTTTTGTGTCTAGAGAGCAGTTAGAGCTTACTTTTCATGATGATAAAGATGGACCTGAAATTATCATTAAAACACCTAAAGGGGGACTGATACAAATATCCGATAAGAAAAAAAGTATTGAAATACTAGACCAAAATAGCAATAAAATTATTTTAGGAAAAGATGGTATTGACATAACCAGTAGTAAAAGTATCAATCTAAATGCCGGATCTAACATAACTATAAAGTCAGGGAAAGATGTTGTCATCAATGGTGCGCAAAACGTAAACTTAAAAAGTATGAATATCAATGCACAAGCTTCTATGAAAGCTGTTTTAAGTGGCAACGCAAGTACAGAAGTAAAGTCTAGTATGGCTACTATTGTCAAAGGGACAACCGTACTCATCAATTGATAGAATTATTTAATATATTTTAAAATAGAATAGACGTTTTTTTATTAGGACATCAAACAATTAAAAACTATGCCACCTGCAGCCGTATTACTCAACAAGCACATGTGTCCCATGGTAACACCAGGACCAGTTCCTGTGCCTCATGTTTCTGGAGGTATGATTATGTTAGGCTGTCCCACTGTACTTATAGGCAAATTTCCTGCGGCAAGAATGGGAGACACATTGCTTTGTAATGGACCACCACCACACCCTGATACTATTATAAAGGGCTCATTAACCGTTTTAATAGGCAAAAAACCAGCAGCCCGTCTAGGAGATACCACAGGGATGGGTGGAATGATATTACAAGGTTGCCCTACAGTGATGATAGGTGGATAATGATACATAATTTGTGCAAACCATATGGAAGATGAAAATGATTTTTTAGGTATAGGCTGGAAATTCCCACCTTCATTTAACCAACATAGTTGTTCTGTGGAAATGGTAAGTGGGTTACAAGATGTGCGAGAAAGCTTAATGATTTTAATGCGTACCAAAGTAGGTGAGCGAATTGTTGAAGAGCAGTATGGATGTGACCTTACGCCACTTGCCTTTCAACAGTTGGATCTCAACTTAAAAACCTTTATGGTAAATAATATTAAGCAAACCATTACGGTCCATGAGCCAAGAGTAGATGTGCTTGAAGTACAATTGAATACATTAAATGACGAAGAAGGGACTATGGACATTAATGTAACCTACATGGTTAAAGCATTAAATGTAGAAGATACGATTCAATATAATTATCATCCTATATTTAATAAATAACCTATACATATTATGGCATATTTGTTTATTATCTGTTTTTTCATGATATATACTTAGCGCTGAATTGTTTTTAGGGTTTTTGCGTTTGTTTGTATGCAATTAAAATGCATTTTATACAAAGAACATACTAGTGCAAGTACAGACATATTTTGTTAATTGTGTCTTAATTGCATTACAATTTCGAAGGGAATAATATATTTTTATATCAAAAGCGACCATGCCAAATATTCCAATTGAGCTTGACTACTCCTTCCTAAAAGGAGAAGGAATTAATTATATCAGACAGTTAGCAGGAAAAAAATGGACAGACTATGGAGATCATGACCCTGGAATTACCATTTTAGAAGTACTCTGTTTTGCAATCATGGATCTAGAGTATAGAACCAATTTTTATATAGAAGATCTATGGGCTAATGATCCAAACAGAAGGGAAAAACCAGATGAAAAATTATTTTATAAAGCGGAAGAAATACTTCCCTGTAATCCATTAACAAAGTGGGATTTTTTAAAAATTGTTTTAGACGTTCCCGGCGTAAAAAATGCAAATATTTTTTTAAGTGATGGTCCACAAGAAATAAAGGGAGGATACAAAATTTTTGTAGATGTAGAAGAACGTGCTAAAAATAAACCCCAAGAAATAGAAATTTTAGATGAAATAAACAAAAGATTACATGATAAGCGAAACCTCTGTGAAGATTTTTTTCTTATCCAGCCTATGAAACCTCTTGATGTGCGTATTAAGGCTACTTTTGAAGTACATAGTTATTTATCTTATGAAGAAGGGGAAGCAATTATAGCACAAATATTGCACTCTTTTCAAGAATTTCTATTTCCACGCATACCATTTTACAGCATAAGCCAGTTACTAGAAAAGGGTAGAACCATAGATCAAATTTTTACAGGCCCTCTTTTAACCCAAGGATTCATAGATGAACAAGAACTCATATATGTAAAAAATAGACCTAGTATCTATGTGGCCGAACTACTTGAAAAAGCAACCATGCTACCTAGTATTAAAGGAATACTTGATTTTGATATTTCCATTGATGGTGAAAGAAATAATGTTATCATACAAATTCTATCAGATCAAGCTTTGAGTCTTAATATTCCCCAAAGTGACATTAGCCTATCCTATAATGGAATGCCATTAAATATAGAGTGGACAAAAGTACTTCAATTCCTAGAAGATATGAAAGGAAGGGGAGCATTAACGAAAACGTACCTCCAGGAGGAAGAAATTTTTGTTTTAGAAGGAGCGTATAGAAATATAAAAGATTATGTTTCTATACAACAAGATTTCCCGTTACTCTATAATGTTGGCCATGAAGGATGTACGCCATCAGAAACAGATGACAATCAGGCAAAATCAAAACAATTAAAGAGTTATTTAATGTTTTTCGACCAAATTTTTGCTAGTTATTTTGGTCAGTTGTCTAACATCAAACATACTATGGCCATTTATAGTGATGATTGTAATAACCCTGATGGACAACTGCCATTAGATGTACCTAGAATGGATACCATTATCAAACAGATTACCAAAGAAGATTCTGCAAGTAATGACATTGATTTTGTAGTACAAAGAAAATTTTTAGATTTGAAATCTAAAATCAAATATGCTTGTAATGAACAAGATTATATTCCAAATGAATCCATAAAAGAATATATTTCCTACATAAATGCAGCATCAGAAAGTGATATTCGCAGTTTAGACAAACGGTCAAGATTGCTAGACCATATGTTAGCCTACTTTGCAGAACGATTTACCACATACTCACTCCATCTTTATTATAAGAGTGAAGAAGAGCGATTAGACATGTTGAATACAGATAAAGCGCTCTTTTTAAAAGATTATGTTAATATTAGCGGAAACAGAAATAGAGCAACGGATATTAGTAAAAAAAATACAGATGACTGGATCCATTATCGGCTATCTGGTTTCGAAAGACGCCTGTATCGCAATTTAGGTATTAAACGTCTAGAAAAACGTTTCCTACATGAAATAGTACGTGATAATTTATATTTTGAACCCAAAAGTGCACAGCATGCTTTTGATATTTTCCTAGGTAAAAATCACCAAACTGAATATAATAATTTATTCATTTTCAATGGAAAATATAAAAACATTCGATCATTAGCCATCATTTATGGTATGAATGAAGCCTATTACCATATTGTCAAGAACCATAATGGCACATATAGCATTCTGCTATATGTGGATAAAGCGAAGAAACATACCATTGAATTAGCTGTAGGTACCCATCCACTTGTTTCTATTGAGCAAGCAGAGTCTATTATACAGCAGAGTGTAGAGCTATTTCGATCATTTAATGAAGAAAGTGAAGGATTTCATCTTATAGAACATATCTTGCTTAGAGAGAGCGATACGCTAACAAGCGAACAGGATCCTTATTCATTTAGGATGACGATGGTATTTCCTTCATGGCCAACTAGATTTCAACAATATGCATTTAGACGTTTTGTAGAGGAAATGATTGCAACAGAAAGTCCAGCGCATATACTTACAAATATTTTATGGTTAGACTTTGAGGATATGGAAAACTTTGAGCAAGCATACAAATATTGGCTAACACTAAAGACAGATCCTCAAGCATCACAGGTAGAAGTCAATAATGCAGCTGAAGCATTGATGCATGTTATAGAATTTTGTAACGAAAAACCAAGCATCTGTTTATATACATAAAAAAATTAGATTGATAATCTCAAAAGTTTCCTATATATTTGTGAAGCAATGGTACACCAAAAACGTACAAAGCCTATTTATTATTGTAAACTAAAATATTAACCAAGGTTATATGACTGCAGATACCTCTAATAAAAACAACTTTGGAATGCCCAAACCAGACTTTCAAAATCCTAAGAGAAAAGGGCCCGACTGGCGTGTTATCATGATCATAGTAGGCATTGTTCTTGTTCTAGGGGCGGATGTAACGTATCATTTATATTCCACTAAACAGGAAAATGCTAAAGTATCATTACCAGAATCAGAATCACAAGCTAAAGATGAACAATCTACCAATAGTAGTGAGACGATATCTCCTGTTGCTACTCAAGATGATCAGCATGAAAAATCAACACTAAATGAAGCAACGGATACAAAAGCGGATCTAGATAAAGCACTTAGTGATAATGAATCTTTTGAATTTAAAGATAAAAACAGTACACAAAACAATGACAATATTACATCCGTTGCGCAACAACTAGAAGAAAATAGAAAAAATCCCAGACCATTGGTTAAGCCAGGGACATACCAAGAACTATCAAGCCCACAAGGGATATACCATTTGGTTGTAGTAAGCCATTTGGATAAAAAATCTGCTATAAAAAGTGTACAAAGACTTATGAAAAAGAATATGGGAGTATGTCTGATTTTGCCAAGAAAAGATGAGAAATATTACCGCGTTACCATTGGGCATAGTAAGACACATCATGAGGCAGAACAGAAATTAAAACAGCTAGCCTCTGAATACGAGGATCTCTTTATCTTAAAGTACTAATTACTGGTCTTAAGCAATTACTTTAATGATGGTGATTTAACTGCTTATTTTGTAAATCTATGAAAATAAATACTTCGCCAATGCTCTTAGATCTACTGTTAAAAGGTGGTTGGTTGATGCTTCCTCTTGGATTGCTTTCATTACTTAGTGTTTACCTAATCGTAGAACGGCTGCTAACCTATCGTAGATACTTAAGTTTTTCTACAAGCTTCTTAGAAGCAATAGAAGACCAATTAAATAGTGGTAATATGGAACAGGTCCGAGATCTATGTATTCCGCAAAATAATATTATCCAACACATTATTGGTAAAGGATTGCAGCAACGGCAATCCTCTCCCAAAAAGATGGAATTAATCTTGGAAAGTGAATCTCAAAAGATAGTATCCTTTTTAGAGGAGCATCTTTCCTTATTGGCTACAATAGCTGGAGCAGCACCTATGATTGGCTTTTTAGGCACTGTAACAGGTATGATTCAAACATTTATGGCTATTGCACAAGAAAACAATCAACTTTCTTCTCAGGTTTTTTCAGGTGGCATTTACGAGGCTATGGTTACAACCGTAGTAGGACTTATTGTAGGTATTATAGCCTATTTAGGTTATAATTATTGCATTGCTCGAGTCACTAAGGCTACATCAAGATTGACATATTTAGTTAATATTTTCCTAGCGCACACTACATAATGTACACATTATTATTTTAATAAATAAGAAATGAAAATCAGTACAAAAAATAAAATAGATGTCTCTTTTAATATGGCATCTATAACAGATATTGTTTTTTTATTATTGATTTTCTTGCTTATAACTTCAACTTACAGACATAAAGTTATTCCTGTTAACTTACCCATAAGCACAAATGACAAAACGGAATCCGCACAGGTCAATGTCACTATTACAAACAATCTACAATACTATGTAGAAGGCAAACGTGTTCCTTTTAATCAGTTAAAAGATGTTTTACAGGAACGGCTAGAAAAAACACTTAGTAAGGTAGTGGTATTGCATATGGATAAAAATCTATCTATAGCCCATATGGTTATGGTAGCTGATATAGCAAATCAGTTGGAGGCTTCTGTGTTAATGGCTACAGATTTTGAAAAAAAACGATGAACAACAAATGGTTATGCTCTATAGAACGCAAAGCATGGCTGTCTCCATAGGCTTACATCTTTTTTTATTTGGACTGGTTTATTGCATACGGCCCAATGTAAAACAAGGCATAGCTAGCAATCCATCATATACTATTTCTATACAGCCAAATACGCATCGTAAAACGGATGCTCATACAGACAAACCAATAGTAAATAATAATCAAACAGAAAATGGGGAGACGCAAAAAAATACATTTGTAGCAAACAGAAATGCCACTAATAAAAACCAAAAAATAAGAAACAAAACAAAGAAGCCACTTCAAGATAAGCAAACAAATAGCTCAACAAAAACACCGCAGAACGTTAATAAAGAAGCGACACTCCCAATAGATCATAGGGGATTATATAAAGCAACATCTTCTAAGCAGGCAGGAGCAACCCTTGAATTAACTGGTTGGAAGTGGGATCGGGCTCCTAGTCCAGATGATACCAGTGAGGAATGTGGAAAAATAGTTTTTGAAATTAAGGTAGACGAAAATGGGGAGATAATTTCTATTCAAACCATAGAGAAAACCGTTACACCTATGGTAGAAAAGATATATGCAGATGCATTACGTGGGATTACGTTTAGCAAAACATCTGAATTACAGTCATATTCAAAAATTTCTACAGGAAAGGTAACCTTTATATTGGTTGCAACGTAGTAGACAACCATTCCTATTGGTTACAAAAAAACGATATCTTGAATGGCTATTTTAGGTATGTTTTCTTTCAGTAAGGCAATAATTTTATCTTTATTGAATTGCAACTCATGGCGTAAAGCAGCAGAAGTTATTTTCAAAAAGATTTTATCATTGTAATAATAAAGTTTTTCAGTCCTATCACAAACTGTTTTTGGCATAGCTTTCTGCCAGACAGTACGTATACTTGCCGCTGTGATTTGCTTTTGAAAAGGCGAAGTTTCAATAAACCTATTTAGCAACTCTTTGAGGCTTTGTGTTTGGTTTGAATTCTGCACGATTAGTTGTTTATGTCTGCTTTATTTGCATCTGAAAAATGCCCTTGAATAAATTCAATGATGCGATTCTCAACTGCTTCATTCCAAATGCTAACCTTATCATAGTCATCCTTATTGACACATATCCCACCGAATGCAGGGAAAACTGAGGAATGAGTTACATTAGAATATATACAGTACTTCACATGATCTTTTCCTGGCATAGTTCCATGTATAGGTTCGTTATCATTTGTAAGAATAGTAAGATCATCAAAGCTCGGTCCTCTACAGAGCTGACTCTTTAATGGAATTAACATATCGTGTTTACCATTGGAATTCTTTGTTAGGAAGTTTGCTGATGCCTGATTGAGTGTTTCGATATTGGAATCATTGATTTTAAACAATTCTGTCCAAGATCCATGGCCAGCAATAATTAAAATTGGAATACCTTGGTTCGTTTCACGTATAAATTTCCGTATATCCTGAATACATAAGCCACCTGGTAACATATCTTGTAACCCACGATTCCAACAGGAAAGTATGCGTCCTATCGATAGGATGCATGCTTGTTGTTTCATCTCTTTTTTGGCAGTATTTAGGTCAGGAGAAGCATCAGAAGAAGAGAGAATATTTTTCAATCCATCCTGTCCTTCATTTATAAATTCTTTTATATCATTACAATTACGCTCAAGTACAGGTACACCTCCCAATGGAGAATGCCATGTAACTATGCTACGAATATTAAGTTTGTTTTTGTATTGGTCACCTAAAACACAGGCTACTAAACCACCTTGGCTGTATCCAATTAAAAATACTGGAAAAGATTTTATCGTTTTATTATTATTTTTAAGCACGTTTTCTATCTCTTCAAATACTTTTTTTGCCTGATCTTCTATAGAGCAAATTACACTTTTAGTTTCTTTTCTACATGTTGGCTTAATGATTAATACTCTATCTCCAAATTTCTTGTCTAATGCTAATGCAAAAAGATCCAGTTCTTTTTCAGTACCCATACAACCATGCAAAAGCACTACGCCAAAATGCTTATTATGTGTTGCTTCTGATACATAAGATGTATTTTCTATCTCACTTTGCTTAGAAGATCCTAAGCCCATTTGTAGTGTAGAAGTATGATTTTTACATCCAACAAAAATGGAGATGGCAAAATAAATCAGGAAAATACATTTTATAGTAGTTGGCTTCATGCTTATCATAACTTTATAATAAAAATCAATATGGAACATCGTTTTACATAATATCAACTAAGTATATAAATTTTTAGGCAAAAAAACATCATTTTTCTTTGTCAAATAAATTTTATTGAATGAGCACTTCATTGATAAATACAATGATGTCACTACAAATTTTTTTAGCGTAAATGGTAACTTCTATATAGTTGCTGTTAATAAATAAATTGGGATCCATGACAATCAAGTTCCCAGCATGCACAGTATTTCCATAAATTCTTTCTTTCACGTTAGATCGGCCTGGAATAGTTCCAACTATAGAACTGTTACCCTTTATAGAAATAGTAAGACCATTAAAACGATCTTCTCTGCAAAGTTGACTCTTTAGTGGAATTAGAGTATCATGCAGACCATCAGGAGAATTTGTTATATATTTTGCATATGCCTTATTGAATGCTTCTATTTTTTCATGATTGTCATCATCTAAAACGAGATTAGTAAATAACCTTCTAAAGTCATTTTCATGGCTAGCAATAAGCAAACAAGGAATACCATGGTTAGACTCATGTAGAAATTTACGTACGTGCTGAATACATGAACTATTTGGTAACATATCTTGTAACCCACTATCTAAACATAATAAGGGGATGCGACGTATTATACCTAGCACACATGTGGCTAATTTCATATTTCGCTTAATATTAGCTGAAGTACGAGAGGTAATCAACTGTAACCCATCTTGTGCATTATTTATAAATTCTTGTATATCATTATAATGCTTATTAAGTACAGGTACGCCTCCCAATGGGGCATTCCATGTAACTATGCCATAAATATTAAGTTGGTCTCTATACTTATCACCTAACATACAAGCTACTAAGCCACCTTGGCTATACCCAATTATACATATTGGCAAAGATTTTGTCGTTTTATTACTACCAAGTTGGTCTTGTATCTCTTTGTATACCTTTTTTGCTTGACTTTCGATAGAGCAGGTTACGCTTTTGGTTTTTGTTCTGCATGTTGGTTGAATAATTAATACATTACTGCCAAATCTGGTGCGTACTTTTGAGGCAATGAGGTACAGTTCATTTTTAGCAGCCATACAACCATGTAAAAGTACTACACCAAAAAGAGGTATGTGTTTGGGTATTGGTATATTCAGATACATTTATCGTTTTCTTGTTCTAAAGCTTATTCCCTTTTGTATAAAACATTTATTGATTTGCAGTAAAAAACCATGATTGTCACATCCAACAAAAGCTAAGGTAGCAAAATAAATCAGCATTTTTGTACCTAACTTCCTATTTCACTGCTTATGCATTCGTGTCCATCAATAGCACTACATGGAATACAATTTAAGAAATACAACATATACAATCACAGATACCTGTATCATTATCACTATCATTTATTACCTTTGGACCAAACTTATCTTGAGCTTCTTCAAGACTGATCAATGGCATAGTACTACGATTGTTATTGTTAGCATTACAGTCTGATTTTGGTTCAGCATGTGAACCAGAATAATTATTGCTTTTACTCATCTTTTTTTGTTTGCTTTTCTTGCTTTCTTCAGCAAGCCAAACTTTATAGTCTTCAGGACTGAATAGTTTAATCTCCTCATCTTGTTCACCATCTGAGTTATAAGAAACATCACTGTTTGATTTTGTATCAGTAAAATGAACTTGTTTTGTTTTCATATTTTTCCTAGTTTGCTCAACTGGTTTTGGAGGTGGAAGAATATCGTAGTCCTCTTCATTTCCTAAGTTCTCAAAAGCATTACTGCCTGATTTTGTATCCAATAGAGCTTTTTTTTGTAAAACTGGTACATTATTTTGAGGAAAATCGTAGTCTTGTTCATCATCTGAGGTATTAGAAGTATTACTGTTTGATCCTGTAGATGATGCAACTTGTGATGAAACTGGTGCATTATTTTGAGGAGTAGCATAAAGCTGTTCATCATAATGATTATTACAATTTGATCCTGTAACTTTTGATGATTGTACTTGAGGATTCCAATTGATATAGCTAGATACCTTTTGTTTATCTGGCTTTGAGTTGTGAACATTACAGACTGATCCTGTAGCTTGTGATGAAGCTGGTGTATTATTTTGAGGACTGCAATTGATATAGCTAGGTCCCTTTTGTTTATCTGGATTTGGGTTGTGAGCATTACAATTTGATCCTGTAGCTTGTAATGAAACTGGTACTGGTGTATTATTTTTAGGATTGCAATTGATTGATATAATCATTTCTTCTCCTTTGTGTTGGAACTGGCTTGGATTTATGCATATTACAAGATGAAACTTGCTTTGTTAATAGAAGAGGGATATAAAAGAAACGTTCGCCCATACTAATAATGCAATATGAGCCTAGATGACTTGACGCAATATCTTCTACAGATAAACCATTCCCATTTAAATCTAGATTATTTGATTTCGTAATAGTACTGTCATGGGTATTGTGGCTTTGCTCAGGAACTTTGATCCCAACAATTTCAAAAATACCTGCAAGTAGTTCTTGAATGATTGTGTTTAGCTGTTCCCTAGTATTTTTTTCATCTGGCTTTTTAAAATCGTTAGTGTTATTAAAAAACCATTCTTTTACGATGTTATTTAGTAAAGATAGACTCTTAATATTAAGATTTTTATTTTCATTATTGAAAGCTTTAAAATTGTTTATGATTCTTTTTTGCATGATTTTACCTAACTGCTTCCCAATATTTTTTTCGTCTAAGCCAACTCCCTTCTTAAGGTCGAGGAAATTGTTTGAAAACCATTCTGCAATTTTTATATCTAACTGTTCTTCAATAATTTCATTTAATTTATAAGATTCCTTAACATTAATAGAGTTGTGTGAAGCTTGCTCTTGAATCTTTTTTAAACTTTCTTGAATGTTCTTATAGAACACATTTCGAATACTTTCACATAATAGAAAACGATTGGAAGCATTAATAATTTTAGAATTATTTGGAAACAGTTTTAACATATCCTTTCCTCCACAATAACCGTCTGAACAATTTGTATACTCTGGCGTAATCCTACAAATTTCACGATATTTAGCACCACTACAACTAAAAAATAGAAATACAATAGAAAATAAAAGAACTTGAAATAAATGCAACATATATTGATTTTTTAACTAATAAATGATAACGGATGAAACTGCAACAAACTAAAAAACAGAATTTTGAAAAAAAAACATTCATGTTTACACAAATATGTAATGCTGTTTTTATGGAATAGCATGCCATTATACAAGCATGAAACAAATGCGCTATAACATGATTTTCAATACCAATTTCTGGACGAAATTTCTATTTAACTACTTCGTAGTTCCTAACTTTGGCAGCGGAATACAACAGGCACAGTTTAAAAGCGTTCTAAAAAAACCCACTGGAACTGGAGGGGTTAACTCAACATATTCTTCTATAAGAAAACTGCTCTGATTAACATTATTTGATTCAAGAATCTGGTTATTTGGTTTTTTTGCTTCTAGATTAATAGAAAAACGCCACATGAACCTATTTGAGGACTTTTTATTTGGTATTAATGGTGGTGGTACTGAATCTTGGGATGTAGCCAAATCTAAAACTTTTGCAATCCATGGTCCTACTAGAATTTTGGAATTCGTATTTAGTTGTATTGTTATTAGTCTAGGTTTTATAAGACTGATACCATTAGTCGATCTAGGATTGTCATACATATCACTAAAAACGCTACAGCAACCACTATCTGAGCTACCAGAAGTATTTTCCAGTATTTGAACCTGTTTCGCAATAGGAGTATCGTAGACTATACTTGAAATTGATTCAACTTCTGATTTTTGAACACATTTCGATGAAGAGGCACTACAGATTTGTTTAATAGAAGTGTCGTATATTTGCTCATTTGAGTTTGGGTTAGTATTATTGCTCCTTGGTAAAGGAGTCGGTTTTTTTACATAACTTTCACCATATTTAGCCCCACTACAACTAAAAAATAGAAATACAATAGAAAACGAAAGAACTTGAAATAAATGCGACATATATTGATTTTAAATTTAAAAAATGACAAAAAAAACGCAACCAACTATGCAAAATTTGTATAAAAACCCAACAAGCGCACACTTCATATACATTTATGCAAATCGACTAGTGCAACTCAAGGGATTAGATCCCTCCCCAAGCTGCTTTTTGAATGCTATTCAAAACACACAGGATATGGCCTAAGAATAGACATAAATACACTTGAGCTGGACATAGCCAAACCTGTGGTTATACCCGTATATAATGTATAATTTTACCTAAATCACTGAAATGATTATTTACTTATGGCAAGGCATGACATGTTTGTGGAACTTGTTCTAATAGTTGTGTATTTGTATGGAAAGATTGTTCGTATATTTTTTGAAATTGTGTGTTTTCTCTTAGATTTAGATTAATAACTCTACGCATAAAAATATGAGGTGCTTTACTGCAACTCAAACTTATTTAATTTTTAAAATGATAAAATGTAACCAACTACGGAAATACAATTTTATAAAAATTATGCAATATATGCAAATTTGTAATACCAATTTTATAAAATGACGTTCAAAATACATATCTGTACAATACAGCGTAAATGCACCATAACATACTATTCCAGTACCTTTCGCAACCTAGCCACAGGTATATTGAGCTGCTCTCTATACTTGGCTACGGTACGACGTGCTATATTATAACCTTCTGAGACCAATACCTCTACAATACGTTCATCAGAATCCGGATTTCGTTTGTTTTCAACGCTGATCAATTCTAAAATTCTGTTTTTGACGGCTTTATTACTTACCTCTTCTCCACTGGACCTGCTAATTCCTTCCGAAAAGAAAAACTTTAATGGATAAATACCAAACTTACCTTGCACCGATTTTTGATTTACAATTCTTGAGATCGTTGAAGTGTCTACACCAACCCTTTCAGCCACATGTTGCAAAATCATAGGCGTTAATTTGTCTGTTTCTTCTCCTTCTAAAAAGAATGTGTATTGTAGCTCTAAAATAGCATGCATCGTTTTAAGCAGTGTTTGGTTCCGCTGATTTAGTGCCTCCATAAAGCCCTTGGCATCTTCCAATTTTTTTCTCAAAAAAGAGCGCATTTCCAGACTTTCGGCATTTTGCTTTGTATTTTTTTTGTAGGCTTCCAACATAGTCAAATATTTTTTATTAAGACGGAGCCTGGGTGCTTTGTAATGGACCAAGTCGACGGTTAGTTTCCCCTGATCTTCTAGAATTACAAAATCAGGAGAAAGGAAATTACGCATAAGATCTATGTTGTCATTGGCCCACCCTGGCTTGGGACTAAGACGTGTAATATATGCCAATGCTTCCTTAAGCAGATGGGTATCGGCAATGCCTAATTTTTTTATTATTTTCTCATAATGCTTTTTTACAAACTCATCAAAAAAGGCACTTATAATTTTTTTAGCCAGTTGAACAACAGGATCCATTGGACGATGTCTTTGTATTTGTAATAGCAAACACTCCTGGAGATTTCTAGCCGCAATTCCAGGCGGATCTAAACTTTGAATGGCTATAAGCACCTCCTCTACCTCTTTTAAAGAAAGCTCTAGGTAATGCATTACATGTAGGTCCTGAACAATAATTTCCAAGTCATGTGGGAGATACCCATTTTGATCTAGACTGCCAATCAGATGCTCTCCTATTATGTAGCCCACTTCACTTAAGTGTAATAAATGTAACTGTTCTCTTAATTTTTCCTGCAGAGATACAATGGATTCTATTCTATTTTCTCGGGAAATTTGATCATCTATGTGGTGGTTTGTTTTACCTAAATCTCTCGAATAGGTATCAGAAAAACTAAATGTTTCTTCTAGTGGCAGCTCTGATTCTTCTATATTTTCTTCACTATCTGAGTCTTTTAAATCATCTAGAAGTGGGTTATTGGCCATTTCTTTTGAAATATATGTATCTAACGCAACATTAGGTACTTGCAATAATTTTATAAATTGGATCTGCTGTCCAGATATTTTATGAACCAGCTTTTGATCTAATTGTAGTTTTTGCATCTAGGATTATTGGATTAAAAAAAAACTATTTATAGATTTATCCATTAGGTTGATTTGAATTTAATCAAAAAGCAATATTTAAAAAAAATAACACATTGGCTAACAAAATTAAAGAGCTTTTACAGTCCGGAACAGTGGGCACTCATGTAGAGATAAAAGGGTGGATTCGTACCAAACGCGTTAGCAAACAGGTTGTTTTTCTTTCTATAAATGATGGTTCTTGTCAAGGGAATTTACAAGCTGTTATAGACCCATCTCAAATTTCAGAGGAATTACTAACAGAACTGGGCACAGGTGCTAGCATTGCCATTTCAGGAAACCTAGTTACCTCACAAGGACAAGCTCAATCCATAGAGTTGCAAGCCACTGAACTAACTTTATTGGGTAGTGCACCTGATTATCCTATACAACCCAAAGCGCACTCTTTGGAATTTTTAAGAGAATGGTCGCATTTGCGTTTTCGCACCAATACTTTTGGTGCCGTATTCCGAATACGACATGCTGTAAGTTATGCCATTCATAATTTTTTCCATCAACGTGGCTTTTTCTATCTCCATACGCCGATCATTACGGCGGCTGATGCTGAAGGAGCAGGAGAAATGTTCCGTGTAACCAATTTAGACCTTCTGAACCTACCTAAGAACCCAGATGGTAGTGTTAATTATAAAGAAGACTTCTTTAAAACGTCTACCAACTTAACTGTTTCTGGACAACTTGCTGCAGAAGCAGCTGCTATGGGATTGGGGTCAGTCTATACTTTTGGACCTACATTTAGGGCTGAAAATTCCAATACAGCTAGACACTTAGCAGAGTTTTGGATGGTTGAACCAGAAGTAGCATTTAATGAATTACAAGATAATATTACACTTGCAGAAGATTTCTTGAAATTTCTACTGGAATATGTACTTAAAAACTGCCAAGAAGAGCTTACCTATCTGCAGCAACGATCGCTTCATAAAACGGATACAAAACAACAAATGCCTTTATTAGAACGGCTAAATTTTGTGTTAGAGCAGCCATTTGCGCGTGTTAGCTATACAGAAGCGATTGCTATTTTAATGGATGCACCGCCAAATAAAAATGGGACATTTGCATATCCTATTACACATTGGGGCATAGATTTACAATCAGAGCATGAGCGTTATCTGGTAGAGCATCATTTTAAAAAACCTGTTGTCGTTATCAACTATCCACGAGAAATCAAGGCATTTTACATGCGCCAAAATGATGATGGAAATACAGTAGCAGCTATGGATGTGCTTTTCCCTGGCGTGGGAGAAATTATTGGCGGTTCCCAAAGAGAAGAACGTATGGACTATTTGATAGAAGCTATGCAACGTATAAACGTTCCATTAGAAGATTTAAATTGGTACCTAGATACAAGACGTTTTGGGACTATACCACATAGTGGATTTGGGTTAGGATTTGAACGTTTGATATTGTTTGTAACAGGGATGGAAAATATACGTGACGTAATCCCATTCCCACGTACACCAGGACATGTAGCTTGTTAGAGAAAAAAATAGGGCAGCGGATTAATTATACAGTATTCATTTTCAATATAAAACAATTAATCTGGATGGGGAAATGTAGCACTATATCATTTAGACCATCACCTGTTTTTTTTTAAATTTTGTATCTTATCATGCAAGATTTTAATTGACATTTTTGTAGCTTTTGTTTTTTTATGGAAACGCTACTTTATACGCCAAATAATATACAACACCTGCCTGCGCTACCTGGCATCTATAAGTTTCATAATAAAAAAGGAGATGTTATTTATGTAGGTAAAGCTAAAAATATAAAAAAAAGAGTAAGTAATTATTTCACTTCTAGCAAAGTACATAACCTTAAAACACAGCGTATGATCACGCACATTGCATCTATTGGATATACTGTTGTAAATTCTGATTATGAAGCATTGCTATTAGAGAATAACCTGATAAAAGAGCTGCAACCACGGTATAATATTTTACTAAAAGATGGTAAAACATACCCCTATTTATGCATTACCAATGACAGATTTCCCAAATTAATTATTACACGCAAAACTACACCTTCCTTAGGTAAGTATTATGGTCCTTTTACGAGCAGTTATACCATAAAACAAACACTAGAAACCATTAAAAAGCTTTTCTCTTTTCGTACCTGTAACTATAATCTTTCCGAAAGTAATATAGCAAAGAATAAATTTAAGGTTTGTTTAGATTATCATTTAGGACACTGTAAAGGCCCTTGTCAATCTTTTCAAGATGAGGGATCTTATCAAAAAGAAATGGATCAGATAGAAGAGCTACTCAAAAATAATTTTACTTCCGTAAAGAAAGTATTTAAAGAAAAAATGTTAGCAGCAGCCAACCTCCTTGAATATAAACAAGCACAACAATTCAAAGAGCATTTAGATATACTGGATCAGTATCAATCAAAATCATTGATTATCAATCCCATGGCTGGGGATTTAGATGTTGTAGCCATTATTTCAGATCAGGACTATGCTTTTATAGGCTATCTATACATTAAAAATGGAGCTATTTCTTTTACCCAACATCGTGTAGTTACTAAAAAGTTGGAAGAGGAGGTATCAGACTTACTGCCATTAATAATTTGCGAGCTCCGTTCTTGTAGTAATAGCGTAGCCCATGAAGTATTGGTTAATATTCCAGTTGAATTAACGATGGAACCATTTTCCATAACAATGCCTAAAATAGGGGACAAGCGGAAATTGGTAGAATTAGCGTTACAAAACGCACTTTTGTGCAAAAAAGATTTTTTACATAAAAAATCTAACTATCAAGAGAGGCCAAATCTAACACTCTTACGATTACAACAAGATCTAAAGCTAAAAGAGCTACCCTACGCTATAGAATGCTTTGATAATTCCAACATCCAAGGGCATCATCCCGTTGCTGCTATGGTTTGCTTTAAGAATGGTAATCCCTCTAAAAAAGATTACCGACACTATAACATAAAAACAGTAGAAGGACCTAATGATTTCGCATCTATGCATGAAGTAGTAAAAAGGCGCTATACTACGCTAGTAAAGGAGCAAATCCCATTGCCTCATTTAATTGTAATAGACGGAGGCAAAGGCCAACTGAACGCTGCCATACTTGCATTACAAGAAGTTGGTATTTATGGTAAAGTAGCGATTATCAGTATTGCCAAAAGACTAGAAGAAATCTACTTTCCTAACGATACACTACCATTGCATTTAAACAAACAATCTCCATCATTAAAATTACTACAGCGATTAAGGGATGAAGCGCACCGTTTTGCTATTGAATTCCATAGGGCCAAGCGTAGTAAAGCAGCATTGCATAACAATTGGGAAGACATTTCTGGAATTGGGCCTAAAACGATGGATAAATTGCTACAGAAGTTTGGTACACATGAGGCTATTCAAGCATGTTCACTTGATAAGCTGGCTACAATAATTGGAACAGCAAAAGCGAAACAGTTACATGATTTTTATACAAAAAGGTAACTGACTGGGTTGGTTTTTATATATTGATTATTAACAAAAAATAGATTAATCTAATTTCTTTTTATACAAAACATAGGGTAATTGGGGAGTTCCTTCCCTAATGATAATGCTGTTTTTAACATATTATATTTAGCTGTTACTTATATGACTAGAAAATGGACCATGCCAATTCTTAATTGGAATAGCGCCATCGCTCATTTTATGATTAAATTTGATGGTAGATTTTAAATGAATTTTTTATATTTACACAATCTATTCAGAAGCCTCCCTTATAGCTAACCTTAAACCCCTGTGTTAAAAAATGATGACAATTATTTGCATATATGCTACATATGCATGTAACTTTGCATGGTGCAAGTAGCCACAATAGCCCCCTTCTTATGAGTCACCTTTTGGCATACAGCAAGTGGCAATATATATGCATTGGAGCTGTTGGGGATGGATAACTTATAAGTTTACATCTTTGCGCGAGAATGACCTGCACAAACTGGTTTTTTGACACAAAAGTATATAATAAACAATCACTAATCACTAGAAGAGTAAAGCCACATGCTTATTGAGGTGCATACGCATGCAATAAGCGAAGCTTAAGGCTTTGCAGTGGCCTACAAATAATTCTATACAAACAAAATAGATTATGATACATATGGACTTGGCTATTATAGTCGCATTTTTAGCAATAACATTGGTATTAGGTACCCACTATGGTAAAGATGTAAAGCTTTTTTGTAATTATCAAATTAAAAAAATCAAAATTCTCTTTTATATGGAAAAGAATTCAAGGTTTCGCGTTGCACGTCGAGTATTTTTTATGATGTATCTAGTATTAATGTATATGGGAACTTCGATCTGTTTACATGCTACGGTATCATTCCCTATAATTTTCAACATTCCATATGACAATAAGATCTACGGTTACGATTTTTCAAATGGAGAAATAATTGAAAACAACATTGAAGTAAAATCATCTTATAAAATAGGTCTTATTTTAGATTCAGCTATCTCGAGTATTCCTACAACCGGTTTACTATATAAAGTATTTTCTCTTTCGAGAGAAATGATTAATAAAGGTCATACTTATGTATTCTTTATTTGTAATAGAAATTTTACTAGTATTAAGGAGATAGAAAAATTGTATATACCGAGAATTAGAATTCACATTTTAGATGAGAATTTGTTTTATAACAAGGATTTTATGACTAATCTGGTAACAAAAGAAAACCTTGATGCTATGCAATTTGAAATTCCGCAAACATTTCTCAAACTTGGAGTACCATTAAAAAATAAAACAGGTCTCCCTTCAGTTCTTGTTCTGCATGATATTGAAGATGAATTAATGGAAACTCTTAATAAAAATAATAAACAAGAAAATACTTTGCTTGATTACACACACTACGTTGCTGGACATTTAGCAGACTCAGTTATGACCCTGACGTCTGTTGATCGAGATAAAAGGATCAAAAAGCATGGTATTCCAAGCGAAAAAATATTTGTAACACCTATTGGAGTAGATCGAAGCCTAAGCTACACGGGACCAAACCTAAATGAAAAGATTATAGGGTTAGTCGGTAATCAGTTTTATGAACCAAATCATCGAGCAACCATTTACTTAATAGAAAAAGTTCTTCCTCTTGTTCAAAAGGAACATCCTGATGCAAAATTAAAAATAATTGGTATGGTTTCTAGTGAATTATATAACAGTTATTCTCACAGGAAAGATATTAAATTTACTGGAGAAATAAGAGACGAATCGGATTACATTCGTGAGTTAGGTTCATTTACTATTGGAACATGTTGTGTTGATAGTGGATGTGGAATGAATGTTAAAATATCTAACTATTGTGCGTTGGGATTACCGGTTGTTTTAACTCCTATCTGCCATACTGGCTATGAAGACATAACATCGCTAGATCTTGTTCAGTTAGATCCACAAAAAATAGCAGAAAAAATTAATGATATTTTACACGATGGTTCGCGCGCTAAGCAAATTGGCTTATTAAATCATCAACTTATCTATGAATACTTATCTTGGGAAAAAATTTCTAAAACACTTGAAAAAGCAATAAGCCATGCTGTTTCTGGTATAAAAACAAACGTATCAACTACAAAAAACATCAAACCAGTGTGGATTTCTGAAAATAGACATAGTGATAATATTTTAAAAGGCCATTATATATCAGACTCAAGAAAATGAAATATAAGATATATATCTACTCATTTATATTATTTTTTTTATTTTTGGTTGATGTAAGAAGTCAACAAGAAATTAGCTGGATAGACCTTCCTGAAGAAAACTTAGAAGAAATTCTTTATAGTTATGATACATCATTAGAAAAGGTTAACAGGTTAATACAATATTACCATTCTTTACCGAAAGAATCAGAAAAATTTATCTTAAAAAGGATAAAATTGCTTGAAGTAATTAACTTAGAGCTTTTAAAAGTAGAAGACAACATGTCTGATGAAAAAATAAAAGAAATTTTAAAAGTTTTATCGGATATATGTAGTAAAAAGAAAAATTATTTAAAAGAACTTATGTTCCTTAAAACACAAGGTATAGATCATCTAAAAAAGAAAATTCTTACACCTCCTGAACTATCATGCATATATACTCCATTGGTTTTGAATAATAAAAAAAAGTTTGATCATAAAACTTTAGAAATTTGGGGTGAGTTTTTTTTAGAGGCTGTTGATCCTTGTCACCGGCGCTTGATGACTTATTTTAAAGTTTGGAAAAAAGAAAATCCTAATAATGAAATTCCTGATTTTTTTATTTGGTTAGAAAATAAAAATGTATCTCGTTTTTATCCAACTATTGAATTAATTAGTAAAAGTGAATTAAATAAATATGAAATCTTTATAAAAGATAATAAGTTATACCATGCAAATGGGTCTCGAGTACATCAACCCAATTTAGATAAAGAACTTATATTTATAATTACTTGCAATCTAAGAATTTTTGCTTGTATTGCATCAAGCAAAATAAGACATACTTCCTTAAGTCACTACAAACCTATCCTTGGAAGTGGTAGCCTATGGGTAAAAGATGGAGAGGTTATACAACTTTCTCTTAATAGTGGACATTATATTCCTCAGCTAGAACACTATCTACAAACTTTAAACATTTTTAAGGAAAAATCACTTCATTTGAATGATGATATCAATTTAATCTATTATAAGGATTATAAAGAATCTTACACAACTTTAGGTAAATTTAAATTAGATTTTTTCAATGAATAGAAAACAAATTGTTAAAGTAAGGGGCATATTGGAATCAGATGGGAAGATTCTTCTATGCGAACATACAAAAGGGCTATTTTATTTCTTGCCAGGAGGAACGTTAGAAATTGGTGAAAATCTTCACCAATGTCTTGTTCGAGAATTTTTTGAAGAAACTGGACTAATCGTGGTTGTAATAGATTTTTTTGGTTGTTTAGAGTGTCATTGGGAAGACGATTTAACATCTTATCAAGAGCTTAATATGATTTTTAACGTTGTAACAAAAGACTTAAGTAAACTTATTAACAAAGAACAACACATTAAATTTTCATTTCATGAAATTCCTGATATTCAGGAAGGGGCATATAAAATACTTCCAAAGTCAATTCCTGTTTTCTTTTCGCATGTTAATAAGCATAAGCCAATTTATTTTTTCGAATCACAAGTTTATTGATGGTTGGTGTATAAGCGTAAACTGCATAAGTTCTGCGAACTATTCCCTCTGTAAAAAATGGTTTGATATCTCTTAATAAGCCTATTTTTTATTGCCTTATAGCTAACCTTAAACCCCTCTGTAAAAAATGATAACATGATTATCCGTTTATCTTTTGCATGCATATAACATATCTAACAAATGGTACTCAATAGTAAGAAAAAATTTTTGATATACCTGAGAAGTCACGAAAAATAAAAAAAGGTACCTGGGGAGTTACCTTATTTCTTAAAGAATGATTAAGTATGCTTTTCTATTATACTAAATAAGAAGTTACCATACAATAGTAAAGGCAACAATTATTACTAATTAGTCAATTTCAAAACCTATATTCTGTACAAAGTTTTATTTTGGATATGCAAGTGTGTTACTAATTAATTTTATAATTAATTAGTAATCAGTTATAAAAACAACTGAAAGATTGCATTATTTGGTGCGGAATGTGGGTTAGTAGCAAATACAAAAGGGGGTTGTGGAAAAAGCACATTAGTAGCATCTTTATCGGATGTATTGGATGTAGATATTATCGATCATGATAATCAAGGAACACTTCGAGTTATTTCATCTTTTACTGGTAGAAATAAGCCAGTATCTTATGAGGAAATTTCTAAGCGTATTATTATTCATGATACACCACCATATAATTCTGGTAATTTAAAAAGTCTTATTCAAGAAGTAGATCTAGTTCTTATACCATGTAATTTAATGTATCCAGATTTATTAGCGTTAAGGTCATTGTCAGACGAACTTAAGAGATTAAATATGATTAATAAAGGAATCCTTATATTTAATGAAATAAGACAGCCATATAATAATACTTATAAAGAAGTAAAGAACTTATATAAAATGAATTATCCAGAAATAAAACAGGCAAAAACAGAATTATCCAATTTACTGAGTTTTAGTAGCGTTTTATCTGACCCTATTTCTGGTAAAGCATTGATACAAATTACATCACTTGTTAGTGAATTAGGTATATTTTAAATATATATAAATTATGAATTTATCCAATCCATTCCAAAATATTAATACACAACAAGCATCAATATCGATGCAGGAACATACTGAAGATGGGATACTAAAAAAAAAGGCAGGTAGACCTTCTAGACCAAATATGGGTAAATCAGGACTTTCGCATTTTTAATTAAAAGCTGTATATGGATTACGCCATAACTTTTCCTGAAAAATTTTTAAGGGTTCA